>JALSKR010000265.1 GCA_026988735.1 Sulfurimonas sp. | reverse complement strand
CCACTGTTTTTTGCTTTGTATAAAAGCATATCAGCTGCATTTATATTCTCTTCAAGTGTCTCTTCTTCATTAAAAAGTACTGCTCCTATAGAGATGGTAAAGTGGATATTTTCTCCATCTTTGAGTGGATAGGAGTATTTTTCAACCTCTTCTCTGATTCGTTCAAAAATTTCACTTGCACTGTATTGATTGATATTTTTAAGGACAACACAAAACTCTTCACCTCCAAATCTTGAAACAAGGTCATGCGGATTTGTAGAACTTCTTAAAATATCAGCAAGTGCAGTGATGATTTTATCTCCTACATCATGTCCATAGGTGTCATTGATTTTTTTAAAGTGGTCTATATCTATCATCCCTATAGCAAATTTCTCTCCGCTGTCTTTAATTTCATCAATGTACTCATTCATCGCTTCAAAGAAGTATCGGCGGTTGTAAAGTCCTGTCAAATAATCACGGTTTGCATAGTTTGTTATCATTTGAATATTTTCTAAAGCTTCAACAGAGTTGTTGACACGACAATAAAACTCCTCTTTTGAGAAAGGCTTTTTGATATAGTCATTCGCCCCATGTTTTAAAAAGAGTGCTGTAACTTCATCATCTTGATTTGAAGACAGAGCCAAAATACACAACTCATTTTTTGTATAAGTTTTTCTGATGTCTATGGTAAGTTCAAGACCATCCATGACAGGCATATTGTAATCAGTCAGTACTAAAGAAATATCGGGTTGTGATTTTAACATGCCTACTGCTTCTTCTCCGTGGGCAACACTGATGACTTGAAAAAATAGATTTTCAAGCATTGTTTGCATTTGGTGTCGAAAGACTCGTGAATCATCAACAACAAGCACTTTGTGCTTTTGATTATTTTGTAAGCGTTGAATTGTTTGAATAATATAGTTAATATCATCAACACCACCTTTGTTAATGTAGTCAATGATATTTTTTTGTAACATTTTTTTTCTAAATTCTTTGTCGATATTGCCACTTAAGACTATAGCTCGAATCTTTTTTTGTGTGACATAGTCAACAATTTCGCCGTTTGGAGCATCTGGCAGGTTGATGTCTAAAAGTGTTAAAAAATAAGAATATCGTGCAATAAAAAGTTTTGCTTCTCCCATTGAATATGCAACATCAACTTCTATATTTAGAGCAGACTGAAGTTTTTTAGCAATAAGTTTTGCCAGTGTTTTATTATCTTCTACAATTAAAATTTTTTTACCCATAAACAAATGTCTCCAGAATATATTATTGTGGCAGTATACAGTTATTAATCTGATATTATACTAAGAATGGCTATTATCCGTTTATGAATTATAAAGACTTGATACTTGGTAAACTACAGAACAAACAAAATGTTTTTTTAACCGGTGGTGCGGGTGTTGGCAAAACAACGACAACAAGAGAGATTATCACAGCATTTGAAGAAGAGGCGAAAAAAGTTGCCAAACTTGCCTCGACCGGAATGGCGGCTACACTGATAAACGGGCAGACTTTGCACAGTTTTTTGGATTTGGGCATAGCTTCAAATGTGCAGGAGTTGCAAAAAAATGCAAAGTATGAAATCAAAAAAAAGATTAAAAAGCTTATAGCAAGTATGGATTTAATCGTCATTGATGAAATTTCTATGGTGAGTGACACGCTTTTTGAGATGATAGAACTGCGTCTCAAACAGGCAGAATTTAGCGGCTCTTTGTTGGTTGTTGGCGATTTTTTACAGTTGCCTCCGGTTGTTCGTGGTTATGGTGAAGTAAAGTTTGCCTTTGAGTCATCCGCCTGGCAAAATTTTGCGTTTGAAACAGTGGAGCTGACACATATTTATAGAACAGATGATATTCGTTTTATAGAGCTTTTACATGCAGTGCGTTTTGGCAGGGTAGATGAAGCGGTGCATAATCATCTCAATGAGTTTATAAAACCTCTGCCACATGATTTGAGCCAGTTTACTTTTTTGTTTGGTAAAAATATTTCAGCGGCACACCATAACAAAATACAGCTAGATTTTATAGATGAGATTTTACATGTAAAGGAAGCACAGATTGTAAAGCATCTTAAATCAACGCAGGACAAAGAGGTAGAACGTTTTATGGATGATGCAAGAATAGACAAAGAGCTTGCTTTAAAAGTGGGTGCACCGGTTCTTTTTACACGAAATGCATGGAACTATTTTAACGGAGAGCGGGGCATTGTCGTTAACGTGGATGCCAGTTATGTGTATGTGCAAAAGAGTGACGGCAAGGTTGTAAAACTCGAACCGACAGCACAAAGTAAAGCCGTCTGGAAAGAAAAGAGCGTGGAGGGGAAAAAAGAGATGGTGGAAGAGAATGTTTTTACTGTTTATCAGTTTCCTATCAAGCTTGCATTTGCGATAACAATCCATAAGTCACAGGGAATGAGTATAGAAGATCTCATCATTGACACCAATGAGATTTTTGCACCTTCGCAGTTTTATGTGGCACTTTCGCGTTCATCAAATCCTGCAAGACTCACACTCATAGCACCACAAAGACAATGGTATGAGCTTGCCTATGTGAATCCAAAAGCTTTTCACTTTGTGCAAAGGCAGCAAAGTTGTTAAAAAAAGTAGACAGTGGTGTACTATTTATACTTGGTGCAACTTTGATTTCTGCTCTTAACGGGGCATTGACAAAAATACTTTCAGAAGATATATCTGCTTTGGAAATTGTTTTTTTACGCAATCTTATTGGAGTTTTTCTTATACTCTTCACCCTCAAGCATACAGCACCAAAGCTAAGTGGTGGAAAATTTCACCTGCTTTTTGTCCGTGGACTTTTTGGATTTATGGCGATGATTCTGTTTTTTTATACAATAGCAGTTATCCCGTTAGGGGAGGCAATGACAATGAATAAAACTTCACCGTTTTTTGTGACACTTCTTGCCTATTTTATTTTACATGAACATTTAAGCAGACGGACGATGTTTGCACTGCTCATCGGATTTTTGGGTGTTGTGCTTATTGCCAAGCCTTTTGGCATGAGTTTTTCGTATGCGCATTTTTTAGGAATACTGGGCGGCTTTTTTGCGGCTGCAGCCTATACAACCATAAAAAAGATAAAAGATATATATGATTCCCGCGTGATAGTTCTCTCTTTTGTGGTTGTGGGAACACTTCTTCCTGCATTGCTTTTTTTATTTGCACCGTTTATAAATGTTCCTGCTCCGTTGCGTTTTTTGTTTCCTGAGTTTATTGTGCCGGGCAGTTTACATATATGGCTTTTGATTGTGTTAATGGCATTCATATCGACACTCTCACAATGGCTTTTGACAAAAGCATACAGCGCATCAAACTTAAGTATTATAGGGGTTGTCAGTTATACAAATATTCCTTTTGGTATAGGTTTTGGCTATATGCTTGGGGACAGTTTCCCCGACCTGTTGACATTTACAGGAATACTTCTTATCATTTTTGGTGGAATTTTGGTAAGTAAAAAGAGTAATTAAGCTTTTCAACAGAAACTAGTAGTTACTATTCAAGGTAATTTTTCGTGAAAAAAGGGAAATTTAAGATGCAAAATGTGAATAGAAGTGTTACGATTGCGATAGATGAACTTCCTGACAATGTTGTTATTTATAAGTTTCAAGAAGATGATTTTATCTTTGTGGATATAAATAAAAATGTTGAGAAAACGGAAAATATCTCAAGAGAAACACTGATAGGGAAAAAGCTTACAGAAGCTTTTCCTGGTGTCAAAGAGTTTGGGCTTTTTGATATTTTGATGCAGGTGTATCAAGACGGACAGCCAAGAGAACTCGATACAAGACTTTATAAAGATGACAAGATAAACGGTTGGCGTTATAACAGTGTGCGAAAGCTTGCAAACGGTGAATTAATTGTTTTTTATAAGGATATGACTCGATGTAAACAGCTAGAGGATGAGGTGTATGTCTTAGATAAAAAGACAGCACAAGAGAGAAAAAAAGTCAATTTGCTTGCAAAAGCACTAGAACAGACGGATGATATGGTTATGATAACGGATGTAGATGGTACGATAGAGTATGTCAATGACTCTGTCACACTTGTATCAGGATATACAAAAGAGGAACTCATAGGAAACCAAACAAATATATTTAAATCGGGAAAACATACAAAAGAGTTTTACGAAAACTTATGGGAGACGATACTCGCTGGGCATAACTATATCAGTGTGATTATAGATAAGAAAAAGGATGGCAGACTTTACTATGCGGATTTGAAAATAACACCAATTTTTGATGAACATAAAAATATTCAAAATTTTGTTGCAACAAGCACAGATATTACAAGTCGTATAGAGATGCAAGAGAAGTTGCAAAAACTAGCAACAATTGACAGTTTAACGGGAATCTATAACAGATATAAGTTAGATGAGGCCATTTTGTTACAGATAGAAAGGTACAAACGCTACAAAGAACCTTTTTCTCTTTGTATGCTTGATATCGATCACTTTAAGCGGGTAAATGATACTTATGGGCATGATGTAGGAGACAGAGTATTACAAGCATTGAGTCGCTTAGTGATGGGAGATATTCGTAAAACTGATATATTTGGTCGCTGGGGTGGAGAGGAGTTTATTATTATTCTTGAAAATACAAATAAAGAGCAGGCTTTTATTATTGCCGAAAAATTGAGAAAAAGAGTTGAGGCAACTGTTATAGACGAAAAATATAAAATTACAATCAGTATAGGTGTCGCTCAATATGAGGCATCTGATTCGAGAGAAACTTTAGTAAAAAAAGTAGATGAAGCTTTGTACAAAGCAAAAGAAAACGGAAGGAATCAAGTTGTTGTTGCGTAGAAATTTTGTGTTAGCAGTTTTTGTTGTTATCAGTAGTCTTAGTGGATGTGCTTCACATCAAGACGATGGGTATTATGAAAGAGCAAACAGTGCGAGTGAGAAAGCTTTAGAGAAGTTAGACAGAGAATGAGTTCTCTGCCCAAAAAGAGTTCTTATAACTCTTTTTCGTGTTTTGCTAAGTATTCAGCAACACCTTCAGCATCAGCTTTCATACCTTCATCACCTTTTTGCCAACCGGCAGGACAAACTTCACCATGCTCATCAGTAAACTGTTGTGCGTCAATCATTCTTAACATTTCATCAACATTACGTCCAAGTGGAAGGTCATTGATAACTGAATGACGAACAATTCCTTTATCATCAATTAAAAATGAACCACGAAGTGCCACTGCATTGTTTAAAAGAACATCGTATGCACGAGAAATATCTTTTGTCAAGTCTGCTACAAGTGGGAAGTTAATACGGCCGATTCCACCTTTTTCAACTGGAGTTTCTCTCCATGCAAAGTGAGAAAACTGACTGTCAACAGAAACACCGATAACATTTACACCACGTTTTTGAAATTCATCATATCTGTGAGAAAATGCAATGATTTCTGACGGGCAAACAAAAGTAAAGTCTAACGGGTAAAAGAATACTACTGTACCTTTTTCACCGAAATTTTCACTTAATTTAAAGTCTTCAACGATTGAGCCATCAGCTAAAACTGCTGTAGCTGTAAAATCTGGAGCTGGATTTGTTACTAACATATATATGTCCTTGTGTTTAATTTTATAAACCGATTCTATCTAATTTTTACTAATAAAAATCTATATTTTTTGAGTTAATTGAGAACTTTTGATTTTGCTAATGCTTCTTCTATTTCTTGTGTGCTTACATCGCCATCAAGTTTTAGTGAAACATCTCCGTCTTTGCCGCTAACGGACATATTTTTGATTTTGCTTTTTGTTGCATCACTCATACATTCGCATTGTCCGGTTGCACAGTTTTGCACCATTGAAACGATATTTTGCATTTTTACTTCACCTGTGAATGAAATTTTCACACCATTTTCTATTTTATTTACTTTTTTATTCATTACATAACTCCTGTTTTATGATTGGTAATAACTCTTTTTCTATTAAGTCCAGTGTTTTTTCATACTCTGATTCTGCTTTGCCACTTGGGTCTTCAAAGCCTACATGTAAACTCTTTACAGCTTTTGCAAACACAGGGCAGGTCTCTTTTGCCGCGTCACATACAGTAATGACCAAATCAAAAGGCGTATCTAAAACTGTCTCTATAACTTTAGAGTGATACTCGTCTCTCCAGTAGCCTTTTTTCTCAAGGAGTGCTTTTGCCTGCGGGTTTACTTTTCCGCTCGCTTTGACACCGGAACTCTGTGCATGTACACACTCACCAAGCTTTGCATTGATGAGCGCTTCAGCCATGATGGAACGGCAACTGTTTCCTGTACAGAGTATTAAAACTTCTTTTTTCTGACTCATATTTTACATTCTCCGTTTTGGGATGATTTTTTTAAAGGAGGCAAATCTATTTCCAAATGTTTTATCTCCTCCAAGGCTTCCATACGAAACCTGTCAAGAGGCGAGCGAATAGAATAATAAGCCCACGTTCCTTTACGTTCAACTCTTAAAAATCCGGCTTCTTTGAGTATTTTTAGATGTCGTGAGAGACGCGATTGAATCATGCTAAGTGATTCTTGTAAATCACACACGCAACACTCTCCATATTCGTCCAAAAATCGCAGAAGAAGGACACGGGTTTCATCATTTAAGGCTGAAACTGTTTTTAAAAATATTTCCATATTTGCTCCATTTGCAAAATTGTAGCACAATTAGATATAAATATCAAGATATGTTGATTTATAGATTTAATTCGGATATACTTTCACAAATAGGTTTTAACTTAGTCCTAAATATTTAGAAGACACAAAGCCCGCACTAAAGTACGGGTTCCGAAAAAAAACATTTGTAGTCTTCTCGGAACCGGTACTTCAGTCATAAGTATCTACACAACTCAAAACAACAAGAAAAGCGGAATAGATATTGCATAAACTTTTAAAAAACAAGAGAGTTTATGTGATGGAAGAGCGTTTAAAAAAAAAGATACAAGATACTGGTAA
>JALSKR010000264.1 GCA_026988735.1 Sulfurimonas sp. | reverse complement strand
TCACGGTGAATTGACCATGTAGGCGCGTCTGTAACCTGCTCACCACCATCAATTGTCTCACCGATTACATTAAAGATACGGCCGAGTACTTTTTCACCTACAGGAACACTGATCGGTGCACCAGTAGCTTTTGCGTCCATACCACGAACCAAACCTTCACTCATATCCATTGCAATCGTTCTCACACGACCGTCACCTAAGTGTGCTGCAACTTCTAATACCAAACGATGTTCACTACCTTCTAAATTAACATTCACTTCAATTGCTTCGTTAATTACTGGAAGATAACCATCAAAATCAACATCAACAACAGGACCCATTACCTGGCTAATTTTTCCAATCATATTTTTCTCCATTATTTCATAGACTCCACACCACTGATAATTTCTATCAGCTCTGTAGTAATAGCGGCTTGACGCGCTTTATTGTATTGTACATTTAAACTTTTTACCATCTCTTTTGCATTGTTCGTTGCTGTATCCATAGCCTGCATACGTGCAGAGTGCTCTGCAGCAACCGAATCAATCAAAGAGTAGTACATATTGTAATTTACATATTTTTCAATTAAAGACTCAAGCATTTTATCTTCATCTTCTGCTTCAATTTCCATCATTGATTTTGATTCTACTTCTTTACAGTCAAAATCATTTACATCAATAGGTAAAACATTATTTACATGTAACTCTTGCGTTATCATGTTTTTATAGCCGTTATAAATAATATGAACAGCATCCGTTTTGCCCTCTTTGTAATCTTCGATAGAAGTTTTTATAAATTCATCAGATCTCGTTTTATTCGGCTTAGAACTCAAATTAATGACAGTATCAAACATTTCAACTTCATTGTACTTGTAGTATTCTATTCCTTTTTTACCGATACCGCGTAAACGCACTTTTACTTTTTTCTCTTTGTACTCTTTTAGAAGTTTATTTACAGCTTTAATAGTTTGAATATTAAAACCGCCGCACAAACCTTTATCTGCAGTTACAAAAATAATGTCAACCATTTTTGGGTTTTCTATTGCTGTAAAACAGCGATTTTCCAACCCTCCAACTCTGTTACATTCTATGCGTCCAGCTATTTCGGCAATTACCTGATTCATTTTTTGAGCATAAAGACGAGAACGTTTTGCAAGTTCTTCTGCACGGCGTAGCTTGGCAGTCGAAACAAGCTTCATCGCACGAGTCGTCTTTTGAGTGTTTGAAACACTCTTAATCTGTCTTTGAATATCTTTCAAGTTTGCCATAAGTTATTCCTTAGTTAGCTACAAAGCTGGCTTTGAACTCTTCTAGTGCTTTCATCAATAGTGTTTTTGTTTCATCATCTACTTTTTTAGTACTTCTGATATTTTCAAAGATCTGAGGATATGATGCTTCTATAAACGGATAAAGTTCCGCTTCAAAACGAACTACATTTGATACATCCATATCATCTAAGAAACCTTCATTTCCGGCAAATATAATAACAACCTGTTTTTCAGCAGGAAGTGGTGAGAAAGGCCCTTGTTTTAGGATTTCAACCATTCTTTGTCCACGCTCTAACTGTTTACGTGAAACTTCATCAAGATCAGATGCGAACTGAGCAAATGCCTGCAGTTCTCTAAAAGACGCAAGATCAAGTCTTAATGTACCTGCAACCTGTTTTGTAGCTTTGATTTGCGCAGCACCACCAACACGAGATACTGAAAGACCAACATTGATCGCAGGACGTACACCTGAATTAAACAAGTCAGTTTCCAAGAAAATCTGACCATCAGTAATAGAAATAACATTTGTAGGAATATATGCCGCAACATCTCCAGCCTGTGTTTCAATAATAGGAAGAGCAGTTAAAGAACCGGCTCCGTTTTCATCAGACATTTTTGCAGCACGCTCAAGTAAACGAGAGTGAACATAAAAAACATCACCAGGATATGCTTCACGACCAGGAGGACGACGAAGAATAAGTGACATTTCACGGTATGCAACCGCATGTTTAGACAAATCATCATATACAATCAAACCGTGTCTTGCATTATCACGGAAATATTCACCCATAGTAACACCGGTATACGGAGCTAAAAATTGAAGTGCAGCAGCTTCAGCAGCAGTAGCAGATACGATTATTGTATACTCCATTGCTCCGTGATCTTCCAAACGACGAACAATTTGTGCAACAGTTGACTCTTTTTGACCGATGGCAACATATATACATACAACACCGTTACCTTTTTGGTTGATAATTGCATCAAGTGCAACTGTTGTTTTACCGGTTTGTCTGTCACCGATGATAAGTTCACGCTGTCCGCGACCAATCGGAACCAAAGCATCAATAGCTTTAATACCCGTTGCAAGTGGCTCATGTACAGATTTTCTGTCCATAATTCCAGGTGCTTTTTCTTCTACAAAACGAACTTCTGTAGTATCAATCGGGCCTTTACCGTCAATCGGTTCACCAAGTGCATTTACAACACGACCAAGAAGTGCATCACCTACAGGAACTTTTAGAAGTGTTCCCAGACGCTTTACACTCATTCCCTCACGAAGCTCAGGACCAGAACCGAGAATAACAACACCAACGCTGCTCTCCTCCAGGTTCAGAACCAAACCTTTTGTCCCCTCTTCAAATTCTACCATCTCTCCTGCCATAACATTGCTCAGTCCGTAAACCTTCGCAACACCATCAGCATAAGAAACAATTTTACCTGTTTCATTGATATCAACACTTAGTTCAAAGTTGTCAATACGCTCTTTAATTATTGAGCTGATTTCATCAGCTTGAATTTTTGCTACCACTATTGTTCTCCTCTCATTGAAAGTTAAATTGCTTTTATTATATGTTCTATAATTTGTCTGTCTATTCTGTCTTTAGAAAAATTAATTTCTATACCAAGACCTTCTACTTCTACTTTTATACCGTTAAAGTCATTTTTAACAAATGTCAGGCTGATAGTTACATCATATTTTTTACCTAAACCGACACTTAACTCTTCTATTACTTTTGAATTGATATCCGTATCACTATAAATAACACCTTCATAAGTTTTAGCAGCTTTTGCCAAATCACTTTTTAATTCCTGTGCAATTGCCGGAATAATATTGATACGCTTGTTTTCTACCAACAGCTTGATAAAGTTGTTGATTTTATCAGAGTTGGCACTTTTTACCGCATCTAACAAAATATTTGATTTTTCTTGAGCTTTTATGCTTGGGTTAGCAATAATACTGACAAACTTGTCATTTTTAAATGACTCTGCCAAGGCAGAAAATACTGTTGTCATATTTTGCATAGATGCTAAGTCAGAACCCATACCTAAAGCTTTTATGTATCGTTTTGCAATCAGTTCTTCCATATCAGGCAACCTTTTTCAAAATGATATTAGCCATAGTTTCTCTGTCAAAACTATCACTGCTTTGTTTCAATGTCTCTTTGATAACATCTTCAACAACACTGCGAATCATTTTCTTTTCTTCAAATTCTTTTTTGAGAGCAAATTTTTTCACCATAGCTTCAATATCACTTTCTGCCTGTGCAATAATTGTGTCATTCAAAATTTTGTTCTCTTTTTTAGAAACAACCGCCAACTCTTCAGCAAATTTTTCAGCCTCGGAAATTTTTGCCAATGCCTCTTTTTTCAAAGCGATTGATTCATTCAGCTTTTCCTGAACCTTTTTCAATTCGTCAGCTATTGCCTGACTTCTTGATGCAAAGAAATTCTTTACAGGTTCCCCAACTAGATACCAAACAAGCCCGGCAAATAACAAGAAGTTTACAGTTCTTTGAACTATGTCTGTTCCTGCATGCTCGTGCCCAGATGCCAATGCATAAGTTGATATCATTAGCATTAATACTAAAATTCTACTCACATTACACCTTTATATCTGACTAAATTTAGCTTTTACAGCTTCTTTAAATACCGGAACTTGTGACATTAAGTCAGAAGTCAACTCATCTTTAGATTTTGCAAGTGATTGCTCAAATTCTAAATACTCTGCCGCGAGTTCAGCACGTTTTGATTCTAACTTACTGTCAGCTAATTCCTTAGCATCCGCGATAACTTTTTCTCTTAGGGCCGCAGCTTCCAGTTTGGCACTCATAATTATTGACTCTGCTTTTGCTTTGAGCTCATTGATTTCATTGTCATTTGATCCTACTTTTTCAAGATCTTTTTTAATGTCATCATCACGCTTTTGCATAAAAGAAAGTAATGGATTATAAAGCCAACTGTTCAGAACGGCTATAAGGGAAACAAATACAACAAATGTAGCCAAAAGTAGTATTGGATTTATATCTAACATAGCACCTCCTAAAAGTTGCGTGATTATACTATGATAAAATTGAAAGGATAGTTAAATGGAGGTATAAATTTGTTATTTGATTGATTGATTTCTAAAATGTGTCAAAAATTCATCAATTTCATCTTGCGATGCAAAACTGATTGTCAGTTTGTTTTTAGAACTCTTTACATGTAATCCGAGTGTATTGAATTTTTCTTTTATCTGCGTAAAATCATAATCGGCGTCATTCTTTTTTACAGAATCATTTGGTGCAGGCTCTGTATTTTTCATGCTTTTTATCATAGCTTCAACTTCACGTACGCTCAGTTTTTGTCCTATAATCGAATTTAGTATCAATTGCTGGTCTTTTTCATTTAAGCCAACCATTACTTTCGCATGACCCGCCGAAATCTTTTTTTCAACCAGTGCCTTTTGTGTTTTTGGAGTCAGTTGCAGCAGACGCAGGGTATTTGTAATATGGGTTCTGCTTTTATGAATAATATTTGCAAGCTCGTCATGTGTTACATCATGCAGTTTTATCAGTTCTGTATATGCCTCTGCCAACTCTACAGCATTCAACTCTTCTCTTTGAATATTTTCAATCAAAGCGAATTGTCGCATTTTTTGTTCATCAGAGTTGAGAACTACTGCCCGTATCTCTTTGAGTTTTGCAAGCTTTGAGGCACGAAGTCGTCTCTCTCCTGCAATTAGGATATAGCCGTCAATATCTTCTGTTACAACTATAGGCTGAATCAGTCCGTCATTTTTTATAGACTCGGCAAGTTCCAAAAGTGCTGTTTCATCAAATGATTTTCTTGGCTGGAAAGGATTCGGTCGGATATCTTTGAGCGGAATCTCCAAAACAGCATCATATTGGGTTCCTTCATTTTCATATGCCTCGTCTATTTCTCCAAGAAGAGCATCCAGCCCTCTGCCTAATTTTTGTGACTTCATTATCGTATAATCGCCTGTGCTAAATTTTGGTATGCAATAGAACCGCTTGATTTTACATCATACAAAATTGCAGGTTTTCCGAATGACGGAGATTCTGCAAGTCTTACATTTCTTGGTACTACAATGTATTTATCTGCTGCATCTTTAAAAAGTTTGCCTTTAAAATGCTGACGCAAATCTGCAAAAACCTGTTTGGACAAATTGTTTTGTGATGAAAACATAGTTGGCAGAAAGCCTCTTACAGCCAATTTCGGGTTAATTGATTTTCTCACCAATTTGACAGTATTGAGAAGCTGTGCCAAACCTTCAAGTGCAAAAAATTCACACTGTATCGGAATAATTACCGAGTTTGCCGCTGAAAGTGCATTGATAGTCATCGGACCAAGTGCCGGCGGAGAATCTATAATAATATAATCATACTCTTTTTGCACATTTGCAATTGCTTTTTTCAAAACAAGTTCACGCCCTTTTGCTTTGTCTGCGTCATAATACTCTTTTTCTATTCCTACTAGACCTATGTTTGAAGGAGCCAAATGCAGCGTAGGCAGGTCTGATTTCAATATAATCTCTTTGAGCTTTTTCGTGCCTATCAGTACATGATAAATATTAAATTCATAATCATTTCTATGAAAGCCCAATGATGTCGTGGCATTTGCCTGCGGATCTGAGTCAATCAAAAGCACTTTTTTTTCTGCAACAGCAAGTGACGCTGCCAAGTTTACAGCGGTAGTCGTTTTGCCTACTCCGCCCTTTTGATTTGCAATTACTATTACTTCACTCATCGCCTGCTGTATATCCTCTCACCATTTATATTTAAACTGCCATCACTCTCGAGTACACAAGACTCAAGTGATATTTTTTTACCATTACTATGAGTAAAAAACTCCTTATTGTTTTCAAATTCTAACTTATATTTGCTAAAAACTTGCTTCCATAAAACCTTTTTTTCTATATTTTTCAAATATGCTGCAATTAATATTTTTCTGTTGAGCATAATATCCAATGATGCAAAGCCCTGTGGTGCCGTTACAAGGTTTATTCCCACACCGCAAACAAGGGTATCGTCCACTATATTTGTAATCATTCCGCCTGTTTTTTTTGTACCAATATAAAAATCATTCGGCCACTTTAAAAAAACTTTTGAGCCAAATTCAGACAGTGTCTCTTTGAGCAGATAAGAAAAATACAAAGATACGGATTCTAATTTTAAATCATAAGGCAATTGCTCTATATCTAGTGCAAAGGACAAAAAAAGATTTCCTTTTTGGGAACTCCATTCGTTATTTCGACTGCCGATTCCGCTTGTCTGAATATCTGCGACCACAGCGACAGGTGCAGTCAGCTTCTTGTTTTGCAACTGTTCTTTTAAAAAAAGCTGCGTTGATGGCAGTGTATTAAAGTAGTGTATCTTCAAGTCCGAGTCTTTTCCCGTTAATATAAGAGATAACATCCATCTCTTTTTTTGACTGTGGCTGTACCTTATAAATACGAAGAGCCCCCTGTTTACATGTAACGACAATACTTTTTTTATCTATTGCAGTTATTCTGCCGGCATCAGCATGTTCTTCATCTTTTTTTTCAAGTTGCATCTCTTTTAATTTCAACCCGCTTGCAAGATAAATCCCCGGCCACGGTGTAAAGGCACGGTATTTATTATAAATCTCCTGTGCATTGTCAAAAACAATTGCACCGTCTGCTTTTGTTATTTTTTTACAATGTG
>JALSKR010000263.1 GCA_026988735.1 Sulfurimonas sp. | reverse complement strand
TTGTGGCTTCTGGTGTGCGGTATGACTTGATTACAGCCGATAAAAAACATGGGTACAGCTACCTAAAAGAGATGGTAGAACATCATATATCAGGACAGATGAAAGTAGCACCGGAACATACACAGCAACATGTGTTGGAGTTGATGGGAAAACCGGGCAAACAGACGCTCATTGATTTTAAAAAACTCTATGACAAGCTTAACAAAGAATCAGGAAAGAAGCAGTTTTTAACCTATTATCTTATAGCAGCGCATCCGGGTTGTGAAGAGAAAGACATGCGTGAGTTGAAACGTTTTACAACAGAAGAGTTGCAAATGAATCCGGAACAGGCACAGGTCTTTACACCGACTCCCGGAACCTATTCTGCTGTTATGTATTATACGGAGATGGATCCGGTAACAAGAAAGAAAATATTTGTAGAAAAAGATACAAAACGCAAAGAGAAGCAAAAACAGATAGTTGTGGCAAAAGAGAATTTTGTATCAGGATTTGCCTCTTAGTCTTTGCGAATGGATGTTGCTGTTACAAATATATAATCTTTTCCTGTAACGGTAACCCGAAACTTTTTTTGCTGCAGGTACTTCTTTGCAAAGATGACATCTTTGTAGAGTAGTCCCATTTCTGAAAAAGCGTAGTTCTTTACGCGTGCTCCGTATATCATCTCTCCGTCTATCCAGCGACAGTTTGGAAAGCCCAGTATCACAGCTCCCTCTTTTTTGAGCTGGTTTTGTACAATGGACATCAACACTTTGTTAAATGCAAGATTTGAGCTTTGCAGTGTTCCTATGCTGATGATGAGGTCAAATTTTCCCAAGTCTAGTTTTTCAAGTTCATTTATATCACTTACATGTAAAGAGATGTTGGGTTTGTCTCTAAATTTTTCTTTTGCGGCAGTTATGGCAGACTTGCAGTAGTCTATGCCGACAAGTTCGAGTTCTTCAAAGTTGTCTGCCAAAGAGGCAATGACTTCAAACTCATCGCCACTGTTGACACCGAGATTCAAGATGCGTTTTCTTTTGTTTACATGTACATTCTCTAATGCCTGTATGTAACTATAAATGAAAGAGGTCTCTTCATTCTTGTGAATTGCTCCGAAAATAGAATTTTCTCCGTATTTTTCTTCTTTGTCGGTGATGTTTGTATGAAAACTGCTGTCTTCATCAAGTTTTTCATAGCGCATAATAATGGTATGTTCATCAGCGATTTGTGGTGTAAGCATTCTGCATCTAAGTATATGTGCCAAATCCATCCAACTTTTATAGCCACGGTAAATATACTCTTGACCATTACATGTAATGCGTGTACCGTTATACAAAGAAGTTGCAATATCAGGGTTGAGTACTTGAAATGAAATTATCTCTTTTGGCTGCATTGTACTGATGTAATTTTGTAATACTTTTGTGATTTGTGTCAGAGTTTGATGTGTAAAGGTTAACATTCTTGAATTATACACTTTTATTAGATAAAATGATAAGAAACCACTAAAGAGAGATATATATTTTGACAACGAATGATAATATTAATTTTTATAACTTTATGCATAAGCAGATACTTGTTGTTATTTTATTGTTTTTAGGAACAGGACCCGGATATATAGTCATGGGATATCTTTACTCTTCAATTATTGTCGAAATATTTTGGTTTATTCTTTTTTTACTGCTTTCAGTCTGGGGATGGAAGTTGTATAGAAATTATTCTAAAAGAATGACTATATCACAAAAAGACAGATGGCTTGAAAAAGTAAAATATTTTATGTTTATATATTTTTCCTTATGGACAATAATGTTTTTGTACTATATCTCAAAAGATGATATCAGTGCGCATTATATAGCTATTGCAACACAACTTGGCAGTGCGGTAGTCGCGGCAACTATTTTAGCTTCACAGAAAAAGCTTGTTGTAGCAACAGTTTCGTTTTTAATGCTTCCTCTTGTTATCTACTTCATAGCAATTGGAGAACTTTATTCGTATATTCTTGCATTTTTCACTGTTGTTTTAAGTATGGTTCTTTTATATGCTGCAAAAAATACGCATGCATATTTGTTAAAAAGCAGGTTTCAGGCATATCATGACTATTTGACAGGACTTGGAAACAGACGCTATTTTATAGAGTATCTGGACAGTTCTGTAAGGGAAAACAAAAACAAATATACCTATTTGCTTTTAATAGATCTGGATTATTTTAAAACAATCAATGATACTCTGGGGCATGATGTCGGAGATAAGTTGCTTGTTGAAGTTTCACAACGTTTGACACAATTGGCTGACAAGTACAGTAACATTGTTGCGAGATTGGGTGGAGATGAATTTTGTATTTTAAGTGATGCACTTGAGACAAAAGAGCAATGTCTTGCGCAGGCAAAAGAGTTTTCAAATAAAATTTTATACACAATAAAAGAGACATACTTTATAGAAGACAGCAGTCTTCATATCAGTGCGAGTATTGGGGTAAGTATCATAAACAACCCAAAACTCAATGCTCATGATTTTTTAAAAGAAGCAGATATCGCGATGTATGAAGTTAAAAGTGCCGGCAGGGATGATGTCGTCATCTTTAATGATGCACTGTGTAAAATTATAGAAAATAAGTTACATGTAGAAAGACTGTTGCATTTTGCCATAGAAAAAAATGAAATATATCTACAATACCAACCTCAAATTAGCTGTAAAAATAAAATTATCGGCTGTGAAGTGCTTGCAAGGTGGAAGAGTGCCACACTCGGTCAGGTAAGTCCTGAAGTGTTTATAGGTGTTGCTGAGAGTACCGGTTATATTATAGAGTTAGGCGAATATATTTTGGAAGAAGCTATAAAAACGCTGCAAAGATGGGAAAGCATAGGAATGCATCTGCATCAAATGTCGATTAACATCAGTGTGAGACAGCTTTTAAACAAAGACTTCATTTCTCTGGTTGAGCGTCTTATTCGTCAGTATAATGTAGCCAGCTTTCATACAAAGCTGATTTTTGAAATTACTGAAACAAGTACTTCTCAGGATTTAAAAAGATTAATTGTCACAATCAATGCGCTCAAAAAATACAATATTCATTTTTCTATAGATGACTTTGGTACGGGTTACTCATCATTAAGCTACATCCGTGATATTCCCGTAACGGAGCTAAAAATAGATCAGTCTTTTATAGCAGAGCTTGACAACAGGCAACAGGCATCTTTGGTCAAAAGTATTGTTGATATTTCAAAAAATCTGCATCTCACAACAGTAGCTGAAGGTGTTGAAACACAAGAACAAAGAGACTTTTTAGAAAAAATAGAGTGTGATTTGTATCAGGGATATCTTTTTTCAAAACCGATACTAAGCGAAGAGTTTGAAAAACTGATGCTGAGTAATTAATCTAATGCAAAAAATGTTCCAACTTTTTTCTTTTCTTACATTCTTTTCAGTTTGATTTGTCTACAATAAACAAATTATATGTAAAATAAGCAAATTACTTATTTTAAAAACATACAAAGATGGAAAATGAGAATAGATAAATTTTTAAATTCGGTAAATATAACAAAAAGACGCTCTGTTGCACAGGATATGATAAGTAACGGAGTAGTGGAGATAAACGGTGTCGTTGCTAAAGCGAGTAAAAATGTGGAAGTCGGCAGTATCATTACTATAAATTATCTCAATGAATCAAAAAAGTATGAAGTACTGCAGATTCCTACAACAAAATCAACACCAAAATCTTTGCAAGATCAGTATATAAAGGAGGTTTCATGACCTATGATGAAGCTTTAGTGAAATTTACTTCACTTTTTGAGCATGAAATGAGTGATGAAGAGATGCGTGATTTTTTACTCAGTATACGACTTGATGAAAATACCCCTGTAGAAGTAATTGCCGCTGCTGCACATGTCATGCGTAGTTTTGCCATTGCTTTGCCTGTATCTGATGAACTCAGAGAAAATGCTCTTGATATTGTAGGAACGGGCGGTGATAAAATAGGAAGTTTTAATATCTCCTCAACCGTAGCACTGCTTGCTGCTTCTTGTGGGGCAACCGTTGCAAAGCACGGAAGTCGTTCCATCACTTCAAAAAGCGGGAGTGCTGATATGTTTGAAGCACTGGGTGTTCGGCTTGACTTGAGTATAGAGCAGAGTGCTAGACTGCTTGAAGAGACCGGTTTTACCTTTATGTTTGCACAAAACCATCATCCGGCTATGAAGTTCATCGTACCGGTGCGTAAAAGCATCCCTGACAAGACTATATTTAATATACTCGGACCTTTGACAAATCCTGCTGGAGTAAAAAAATCAATGCTGGGTGTATTTGACAAAGCTTTTGTCCCAAAAATGGCAGAAGCACTGCAGATAAACGGTGCCAGGTCAGCTTTGGTTGTGAGCTCAAACGAAGGGATGGATGAAATCAGCATCAGTGATGTGACCTATGCTACTTTGCTGCGGGATGGAAAAATGCAGGAGTTTATTATTGATCCGCAGGAATACGGCATAAAAAAAGCACCATTGGAAGCCATAATGGGTGGTGATGCAAGAGTAAATGCAAATATTTTACAAAGTATTTTTGACGAAAAAGCAACAGATGCCCAAAGAGATATAGTGCTTATAAACACCGCAGCATCTTTGATGGTAGGAGAGTTGGCACGTGATATACAAGACGGACTGGAAATGGGTCGTGAAGCTCTGGCAAAAGCAAGACCGAAAATAAAACTCAAACAAATCATAGAAACATCAAAAAAACTATGAAAAAAACATATACATGTAAACTAAACGAACTCGATGTTTTGGTGGATGACATTATCACTGAGTTTAAAGAGGGTGTTGTGATTTTAAAGGGTAATTTGGCAGCTGGAAAAACAACTTTGGTAAAAAAGATAGCACAAGCACTTGGATACACAGAGGATGTGACTTCGCCTACTTTTTCACTGCAGCAATGTTATGGAGAAAAGTTATTTCATTATGATATTTACAACCACGGGCTTGAACATTTTATATCTCTGGGGATGCTTGAAGAACTCGAAAAACCGGATCTGCACTTTATAGAGTGGGGGAGTGATGAATTGGTAGATATTTTAGTCTCTGCCGGTATTGAAACAGTGACAATAGAGATAGAAAAAATTTCAGATGATGCAAGAGAGTACACAATATGCACACATTAAAAGCAACAGACTTAAAAAAGAAAATCAAAGATTTGGAAATAGTAAAAAGTATAAGTCTTGAAGTCAACAGTGGCGAGGTTGTAGGACTGCTTGGTCCAAACGGAGCAGGAAAAACGACAACTTTTTATATGATATGTGGTCTTGTTGAAGCAACAGAAGGCAAAGTCTATTTTGACGGTGAAGATCTCATTGGGATGCCCTTACATGAAAGAGCGCTCAAAGGCATAGGATATTTACCGCAGGAAGCTTCGATTTTTAAAGATTTGAGTGTTGAAGACAACCTGATGATAGCCGCTGAAGTCGGCATAAAAGGCAAAGAAGCACAAGAAGCAAGAATAGTGGAACTGCTTGATATGTTTAATATAGAACCGATACGCTACAGAAAAGGAATCAGTCTCAGCGGTGGAGAACGCCGTCGTGTAGAAATTGCGCGTGCACTTGTGAATAAACCGAAATTTTTACTGCTCGATGAGCCTTTTGCGGGAGTTGATCCCATTGCGGTTATGGATATACAAAAGGTTATACATCAGCTTGTGTCTTATGATATCGGGGTGCTTATAACAGACCATAATGTACGCGAAACACTTGATGTATGTGACAGAGTTTATGTCATAAAATCAGGCGAACTTCTTGCACAGGGAACCAGTGATGAAATCGGACAAAATGAAGATGTCCGTACGCATTATCTCGGTGAGAGCTTCAAGCTTTAGGAATTTATGAAAATATGGGAGCATTAAGACAGACACAGGGAGTTGAAACAAAGCATAAACTCTCAAATACCCTGCGTAATTGGCTTCCTATTTTGCATTCGAGTCTTTCTGATTTGGGCGAAGCTATGGCTCCTTTTGTCGAAGCAAATCCTGTCATAGAAGTAAAATCAGGCTTTGAAGAGGATTTTGAAAAAAAAATTCCAAGAAAAATCATTTCTAGAGGAGTGAGCAACTCCAGAACCGAACAGATAGAAGCACTGACTATTCAGAGTCGAACACTCTATGATGTTTTGGATGAGCAAATAGGTGCACCGCTTTTTCCTACACCCATTTCACAAAAGATAGCTTTGTTCGTCATTGAAAATTTGGATGAATATGGCTACTATGACGGGAACACAGAAGAATTTTGTCAAAAAAACAGTATAGACAGCGAAACTTTTGAAAAGATTCGTCTGCGCTTTTTACATGTAGAGCCAGTAGGCATAGGAGCCAAAGATTTGGCTGAGTCCTTTTTATTCCAGCTTGATAATGCCGAAATAAGTGACAAGGCATACAGCTTGGCTGTACAAATCATCAATGACATGCAAAATATTCATGCTTACTCCAAAGAAGAGTCTTTTAACGAGGTTATGCATGTTCTCTCAACATTCAAAAACCCGCCAAATATTGAATATCAGGAAGATTCCGCGCAGATTATTCCTGATTTGATGATATATTTTAATGATGAACAGCAGATAGAAGTCAAACTCAATGATGCCTATTATCCTGTTATAAACATAGATACCTCTTATGGAGTTGAGCATGAATTTGTAAGGCAAAAAATCAAAGAGGCAAAAAGTCTTGTAGACGCCCTTGATATGAGAAAAGCAACGCTCTACAAAGTAGGGTTGATGATAGTAGAGTATCAGTACGATTTCTTTACAGGCGGACAAATCATGCCTTTGACACTCAAAACGCTTGCTGATGAGTTCGGACATAATCCCTCAACCATTTCAAGAGCCATTGCAAACAAATACATAGCATGTGACAGAGGTGTTTTGGCTATGAAAGAGTTTTTTACAACCGCCATTGATGAAGATGTCAGTAATGCGGCTATAAAAGAGTTTCTCATTGAACTG
Source organism: Sulfurimonas sp. (assembly GCA_026988735.1). Taxonomy (GTDB): domain Bacteria; phylum Campylobacterota; class Campylobacteria; order Campylobacterales; family Sulfurimonadaceae; genus Sulfurimonas. Next base: position 58 of record JALSKR010000263.1, on the reverse strand, counting down.
ATTAAGAATGAAAGTCATGAAAAGCCTTTGAGTGACATGAAACTGTTAGCGCTGATAG
>JALSKR010000262.1 GCA_026988735.1 Sulfurimonas sp. | reverse complement strand
GATGGACTAAATGAATAATCCCTCCTGTAGTGGCTACCGGGCCTACAAGGGCAATGCCAAGAATTATATAAGAGACCTGGCTTATTGTAGAAAAAGCCAGTCTTCGTTTGAGGTTATCTTGAAAAAGTGCTCTGAGTGAACCATATATTATGGTTATGGAAGCTATGATGGCCAAGGGTGTTGTAAGACCAAGGAATGCTGCCGTTTCCAGACCGTATACCTCGTATACAACACGAACGATTCCAAATGCTCCTGCTTTAACCACAGCAACAGCGTGTAAAAGGGCACTGACCGGTGCTGGTGCAACCATGGCTTTTGGCAGCCATCCATGCAGAGGAAAGAGTGCTGCTTTGACACCAAATCCTGCAATTAAAAGGATGAAAATCAAAACAAGAGCGAAAGAATGCTCTTGTGTGACTTTGGATACAAATCCTTTTGGTGTAAACTCAAGTGTACCGGTTAAAGTATAAAGCCATACCGTGCCCAAAAGTAATAAAGTACCGCCTATCAGTGTGTAAACAAGATAGGTAGAACCTGCAAGACGCGACTCTTCTGTCCCTCTGTGAATAATAAGAGGATAGGCCGAGAGTGTCAGAATCTCGTAAAAGAGTAAAAAGGTGATGAGATTTCCCGATAAAGCTATGCCGATAGTAGCGGTAATACAGAGATTGAAAAACCCGAAAAAACGGCTGCTGTGAGCGGAACCTTCAAGATAACCGATTGCATAGACAGTGGTTATAAACCACAAAACACTTGAAAGTCCTGTAAAAAAAAGAGCAAAGGGTCCGGCACGCAGGCTGATGTCAAGATTTTGAATCAGAGGCAGGCGTATTTCATAAGATTGGCCGTAATAGACTCCGACAAACATCCATAAGACCAAAGCAAGTGTTACACAGATTCCAAAAAGATTAAAAAGTGTACGCAGAGTATGTTGTTTTTCTGAAAGTCTAAAGATTATAAGCGCAGGTAAAAAAGAGCTCAGTACCACAAAAAGCGGTATATAGGTGTTGAAACTCATGGAGTTGCTCCGATAATTCCAAAAGGGTTTCCTGTATGTATCAGTGCCAACATGGGTGTTGCAAAAAAACCGAGTAAAATTGCCATGATTGCAAAAAACAAAGGTACAAGCTCCATAGAGAGCGGAATCTGTTTTGTTTCCTGCGCTACGGCGGCTTTTGTAAAAGTAAATCCCAAAACCTTGAAAATATATCCTGCAGCCAATAATCCGCCAAGAAGAATTACCAAAGTTATTCCCCAGCTGTTATTTTTGAGTGAGGCTTCAAGAAGGAACCATTTGCCTATAAAGCCACCGCTGAGAGGCAAGCCTATGATACTTACTCCTGCCAGAGCAAAAGCAGTCGTACTTAAAGGAAGTCTCTGTGCGATACGGTCAAGGTCAACAATACGGTCATGCCCGTGAAAATGCAAAAGATTTCCCGCGACAAGAAACAGAGCACTTTTTGCCAGTGCGTGTGAGAGCATGAGATATACTAAAGCACTCCATGCTACTGAAATCCCTCCCAATGCAAGAGAAAAAGCGATAAAAAGATAGCCTACCTGGGCTACAGTGGAATAGGCTATGAGCAGTTTGAGCCGAGTTTGAACAAGTGCCAAAACGGAACCCCATACAACGGCAAAAGACCCAAGCAAGGCAAAGAATATTTCAAAATAAAAACTCTCCAAAGGAAGAAAAAGTGATATCCATAAACGCAGCTGTATGTATATGGAAGCTTTAATAATAAGTGCCGATAAAATTGCACTGACAGGAGCCGGGGCACTTGCATGTGCAGGCGGAAGCCAAAAATGCAAAGGGAAAAGTGCACTTTTTAAAAGCAAGCCGGCACTCATGAGACCCATGGCAGCCCAGGCGACAGGAACAGATTCTATTCTTTTTGAAAGTATAACAATGTCAACACTGCCAAAACCATGATACAGCAAAGCGACACCTAAAAGATACGCAAGAGAGCCTAAGAGAGTCACTAACAAATACCGCATAGCTCCCCGCAGCGCTTCTTTTGTATCACTTAAAGCAGTCAAAGCAGCAGATGCCAACCCGATAAGCTCCAGAGTCACATAAAAATTAAAGATATCCTGTGATAAAAAAAGAGCATTGAGCCCGGCAATGAGGAATAGCCAAAGAGGCCAAAACCACAGAGATTGTTTGTGTGTAAAATATTTTCCTGCATATATACCGGCTCCTGTTGCTATAAGCGCTGTGAGACCAAGCATAACAAGGCTTAAGCCATCTACATAGAGATTTATACCCAAAGGTGCACCCCAGCCACCCAGGAGGTGATAATAGCTACCGCCTGCAAGCAATTGAGACGCGACGGATATTACCAGAGAGAGGGTGAGAATAAGCGTAATAATTCCTATGCTTTTATTGAATTTTGGTATAAGAAAAGTGAGAAGCCCTCCAAAAATCGGCAATAAGATTAAAAAAACTTCCATTATTTTTCTTCCGGATTTGAGAGTTCTGCTTTGCCTGTTTTTAGGGCAATTTTTATCATAAAAACCAATGCCAAAGCTGTTGCCGATATTGCAACAACTATCCCTGTAATGATCATAGCATGTGGTACTGGATCTTGTTGAGCATTTGTGTTGGACATACCAAGAGAGACAAGTACAAGAAAAACGCCACTTCCCATGATATTTACTGCAAGGAGTTTTCGTAAGAGGTGCGGCTGCATAATGAGGGCATACAAGCCGATGCAAAAAAGTCCAATTCCGACAAGAGGATATACAATCAGGGTATTCAATGCTCTTCCTTTGGCTGGGAGAAAATACTCAAAAAGAGATGAAAAAGTGTTACACCGATTGAAACAGTTGCCGCTGCTTCAAGAAGAAAGATAAAAGCAGAAGCATAGGAGGGAGGAAACTCAAGAAGTGTATGTGAAAGAAAAAGCGTCACTGCCGAAATAAGAAGAAAAACCAGCAGACTTGTTCCTATGAGAAGTCGTACAAAGAAATGCCTGGCAGACAAATCAAGCTTCCATCCGCTTAAAAAAATCAAAATTCCTGTAGCACTGACAATAGAACCAGCCTGAAAAGCACCGCCTGGAGCATGTGCACCTATCCACAGGAGGTAGGCACTCAACAAGAGCAAGAGCGGGACTAAAATTCCTCCGAGTCTTTTTAAAACAGAACTTTGCAAAAGTGGTTTTTTCTCTTTTTGTGAAGTACTCAATGAATATACACCCAAAAGAGCAATAAATAAAACGCCCATTTCCAGCAGAGTATCATAGGCACGAAAATTCATCAGTACGGCTGTTACAGGATTAGAAACTCCACTGTTATGCATTTGTAAGCTTACCGTTTCTCCAAGACCTTTTGTCTGTTTTGGCAAGGACAAAACAGTATAGGTCAGTCCTGCAAAAAGAAGCAGTGTTAAAATGAAGGTAAAAATACGGATGATCATTTGTACTCTCTTTTTTTAATCTATATTCATTTTTTTGAGTTTTACCAAAGCACTCAGCAGGAGCGCTCCTGTAAGTCCGGCACCAATCACCACTTCAGCCATAGCAACATCGTAGGCACCCAGACGTCCCCATGCAACGGATATTAACAAGCCAAATACGATAAAAAAAACAATTGCCTGAAACAGGTCTTTACATGTAAGTGTTTTATAGGCAATAAACAATAATGAAGCTGCGAGTAAAATATCGAAGAATAGTTTTTCAACTGCTAGCGTTTCCATAATTTTATTCCATTATGAAATGCATTTTTTGCTATTAAATGTGATACACCTGCTCCTGATAAAAAAATTAAAAACCAGATGAGCAGGAGTTTTCCTACTGCAAAGAGTGAATCTGCCTGCAGGCATAGTGCAATTACGATGAAACCAACACCGATATTGTCCGCTTTTGTTAAAGCATGCAAACGAGTGTACACATCTGGCAGTCGTAAAAGACCGACGGTTCCCGCTAAAAAGAAAACTGCTCCTGAAAGAAGCAATATGACAGAAACGGCATCAATCATTTTTTTCTCCGGTATTTTTTTTACTGCTGCTTTGGACAAAAGCTATTGCAGTGACGCCTGAGAGTGAAGCAAAGAGCAATGCTACATTGCGTAAGGCATCCTGTTCGTTAATCTGGGCAAGTAAAAGGAGTATGATAACGGTAATCGTACCAAATAACTGTGATGCCAGGATGCGGTCTTCATTCGTCGGGCCATATACAAGACGCCATACTCCTGCAACAAGGTTTAAAAACAAAAAGAGTGCAAGGATTATATAGACAATATTCATCGTTTTTCACCTACAGGGATATTGGAGTTTTAAACCCCGGAGGTTTGATTGCCAGGACTGAGCAGTCTATTTGGTTGAGTATGTCTTCTGCGGTATTTCCCATAATAACTCCTGCTAAACCTGTTCTGGCAACTGTACCCATTACAATCAAATCAATTTGCAGTTTTTTGATGTACTGCGGGATGACTTTACTTGGCAAACCTCTTACGAGATGAATATCTGGTTCTAAAAACTCTAGCATTTCACCAACTTGAGTCCGGGCAGCATCTTGCAAGAGTGCCTTTAATTTTGAATTATGCAGGTTGTGTATATTTTCTACATACTCAATAACTTCGGAATCGGGCATTTTTATGAAAGCACCTTGCATAAGCGCTGTCTCTGGTGCATCCCATACATGTAATATATGCAGTGTGGCCAACTCACTTACGGCAAGAGAACTTGCCATCTGAAGGATTTGATGATTTAATTCTTCTTGGACTTTTGACTCTGTTTCTTCTGTCTGTGTGTCAATGTTGACATCAACCGCAGCCATGATATTGTCAAAAGAGTGAGGAGCATCAGGCTTGATAAACCAAATGGGGCATGGACATTTTCGTAAAAGATGCATATCATTACTGCCAAAAAGTCTGTGCATCCAATCTGCATTTTGCGGTGCTTTCATAACAAGATCATAATTGTTTTGCAGTACATTATATATAATTTCATAAAAAGGAGTGCCAAAAAATATTTTAATCTGAATTTCTAGTTGGTCTGCAAAAGGTTCTGTCAGATTTTCAAGTTCTTTTCTTTTCTCGTTTTGTAAAAGGGTTTCTATATTGTTAATATTCAAAATTTTTTTGAAAATATTGAAACTTGTTTTTGAATTTACAATAACACTTGCAACTGTCAGTTTTGCCTGATTGTCTTTTGCCAGTTTGACAGCACGTTCTAAAATATTTTGACTTGTCTGCGTCTCTTCAATAATACACAGAATATTCTTAAACCTTTTCATTGAGCCTTCCTTTTTTATCTGTTTGGTCTATAAATATATTATGAATGTATTCTTCAATCACCGAAACTTCTTTTTGGATGTTTTTGTCAATATCTAAAACATGAATAAGCAGTAAATCATTTTTAAGGTCTACACAAAGGGTCCCCGGAAGCAAATTTAAGATATTCACTATCATATCTTGCGCTATCCCTTTTTGTATATGCAGCCTGTACTGTACCAAACCGGGGTTTATGGGAAGAGCCGGATGAAAAACACGCAACATGACATCAACCCCTCCCATGAGTGAGCGTAAAAAATAAAACGGAATGAATTTTATGAATGCAGCAGTATTCCAAAATACAGGAGGATTAAGCCAAAGGCTGATAATGGAGGCAAGAAGGATACTCACAGAGCCAATCCAGAGTGAAGAGATGTCTGCGTCTGTCAAAATTATCCAGATTATAAGAAATAAAAACACTCTTTTCAATAGAATATATTTCATACTAACCACCTTGTATCATATACCATTGTACACTCTTTTTTTAGTATTGTAAATTATTTCCTATCTCTTTACGCAACTGCTCTTCTAAAAGGAGGTATTGAAGGACATAGTCTAAAAACTTTTTTTTCGTTTTTAATGTCACTAACTCTCTTTGGTTGACCATAAAAAGATTACTGAGTCCAAGCATATATCTTTTTGTTTCTGCTTCTTGGAGCTTTTCTACAAACAGTATCTCTTTTTTGGCGTTTTGGACATTTGCAAAAATATTTTTGAGAGAATGAATAGTCTGTGCTAGCTGTGTTTTGATTGTAATAAGTCTAATATTTTTATTGTTGTTGACCTGCTGTACTTTTTTTATGATCTCTTTTGATCGTCCTTCATACTCTCTTCTTTGAAAGGGGAAACTCATATCCAAAGAGACTTTGAAACCGTTGTTATATTTCAGGTCATGCACACCATAAAGTGCAATATTGAAATTGGGATATTTCAGCAGTCGCGCATTTTGTTGTTCTATAGCCATTTTTTTTGTTTCAAAAGTAAAAACTTTTAAATCTGCCCGATGCTCCAATGCCAGAGCAAATGCTTGTTCAAGAGTGAGACTGTTTTGTGAAATTTCGGGAAGCGGCGGCAAAGTATAATGCTTTTCAAACTCCCCTTTTGTAACAGGCAGGTACTGTAAAAAGAGTTCCTGTGCGTTTTCAAAACTGTTTTTAGCTGCTACCAATCTTTGTTCTCTGTTGATAATATGCTGGTTGGCCTCAAGCAATGCTATATCAGCCAAGGCTCCTGATTTCACTCTTTTTTGTATAATGATTTTTCTTTTTTTTGCCACTTCCAGGAGTTCTTTTTCTGTTGTAAAAAGCGCTTTGGCATATAAAGTTTTATAGTAAGCACTGAAAATATCAAAATGTAAAAGCCGCAGGTTGTCTTTTGTCTGAAAACTCTGTTTTTGTGTGGTAAGTCTTGCAGAATATAGATTGAGTTTACGACTGTTCATGCCGTTAATCAATGCACTCACAGGAAGATTGACACCCAGTCTCAACTCACCGTTTTCTCCTGTTTTTATGTTGTTATACTCTTGGAGTCCTGTTGCTTCTCTGTAGCCTCCGAGAAACTCTATGCCGTTTTGCAGAGGTGTTTGTATATTTATCTCCATAAAATCACCATCTGTTACAGGATAGCGTTTTTTGTCATATTTGAGCAACAGTTTGGTGTCAAATGCTCCCTGAAAGTATTTGATTTGTTCCTTGTAAATATACTCTTGTGCTTTTGTTTTATATATAAAAGGGTTTTCCTGTGTCAAATACTTTTGCAGAGTCTGTTTTGTAAAAAGTTCCTGGGCGCTGAGGAGACCGACACTCCAGATAAGTAAAAAGACTACTCTCATGTTTGTTGTGCTCCGGCAGGAGTTACCATTTTTGGCGGCAGTGCATTCATCAGTCTCCATAACTGGTACCAAATAGGAACAGTTGAAAGTCTTACTAATACTCTTGCCTGTGTGCCTATGCGAAGATTGTCTCCTTTTGGCCATGGTTCTACTTTATCTTCACTAACAAGTGCATAAAAAAATCCTTTTTCGTGCGAACTGTTTTCTACTTTATAAATATCACCACTGAAAGTACCAAATTTAATAGCAGGCCATCCTGAGATATGCATAGTTGGCCAACCATAAAACATAATTCTGACAGGAAGCCCCTCTTTTACCAAAGGCATATTAAAATCTGATACTTTTATTCTTAGTATTTTTTCCTGTGTTTGCGGGGAAAACAGTATGATTGGTTCACCTTTTTTGATGTATTTGTTTTTATCATTTTGTAAAATCCGCACTACATAACCATTTTTTGGTGCTAAAATATCACCACTTTTATATCTTGCTATTGTGACAGCATTATTTTGTAAACTTTGCTCAATGCTTTTTATGCGATTATTTGCATCAATGATGCTACTTTCAAGGTTTTTAATCTTGTTTTGCCTGTTTTTTATAAATTTAATTTTTTCATTTTTAATAATTGCAAGTTGTTCTTTTTGTACCCTAATTGCTGCATCTCCTTGCTGCAATTCACTTTGAGAGCGTATATATTTGTTTTGTGCAATTTCAAAATTTCTTTTTGATTCAATCCCATCTTTATATAAAGATTGGACTCTTTCGTAATTCAATTTATTTATTTCATACGCTTTTTGTAAAGCAGTTTTTTTAAATTCTAAAGCGGCAAGCTTGTTTTTTTCTTGATTGTATTTTTGTGTGAAGATTGTCCTTCCTGTTTGATACGCTGTTTGTAAATTGTTTTTTCTTGTTTGCAGGTTTTCTATTTTTCTCATTATGTTTTTTGATTGTGCTTGAAGACTTTTTTGTATTTTTTGCAGTTTCTTTGTATAGTTTTTATCTGTATCAACCATTGTTAAAAGCTTGGTGCCTTTAGTGACATATTGATTTTCTTCGACATAAACTTTTTTGATAAATCCATCAATAGGTGCAGCAACAGGATAATCTCTTTGTGTTGGATCTTTTGCAAGGACAACACCTTGCCCTTCAACAGTCTGTTGCCATGGTAAAAAAAGTATAGCTATGATAGTACCAATAATAATGGAAGTAATCAACCATATTTTTCTTACTATAGGATTGAGTTGTACTTTTTTTAAAGAATGAAATTCAAAATTATCCATTTTTTTGCTCACTTAATAGTGCTGAAAGTTTTTCAATCTTATAAAATCCTTCAATCATGTCATAAACATAGTCTATGTGTTTAATAAAACTTTTAATAGCAGATGTCATAGAGACAACAACTATCTCAGCTGCAATAAACTCACCAACTGGCAACACCCCTTTAATAACAAGATTCCCGCCAATAATTAAAAAGGTACTAAAAATTGCCCCTTCTGTAAAGAAAGTAAGAGAGAGTTGACTGATAGTCACTCGAAAGCTTTTTATTCTCATATCTATATAAGAAGATAGTTGAGCGTCTAGTTCTTTATATGTTTCTTTATCCTCTCTCTCATCAAATGGAATGTTTTGTATAAAATAGATACTGCTGTGTTTTGCATCTGAACGCTTTATTGCATATTTTGGTCCATTTATCCCCAACACAATAATTATAACAACAAAAGATATGAAAAAGAAAAATCCAAGCCCAAATAGTATAGGATCAAAAGCAAGCAAAAGCAGTAAGCTTGCGATGACTTTAACAACTAAGCCAGAACCATCAAGCAAAAGAACCGGGAAAAACTTTTGAATAGCACCTATATCAAAAAAGTAGTTCATATACTTGTCTATAAGTTTTTTTGTCTCCAAAGAAGAGCTCTTAAAGTCAGTTGCCATCTTGGCTATTTTTATACTTGTTGTTAAAAAAATCTTTTGCTGAAATTTTTCAATGATATACTCTTTGAGTATCTGCAAAGATGTTGTTAAAAGAAATACAATAATTACAACAATACTTAAAACAACAATGGAAATATTCGCATGTGCCAAAATACTGTTTATAATAAACGAACTTGCCAACGGAATAGATAAAACCAATATAGCTTCAATGGCAGAATAATAGAGAAGATAAAAAATATTTTTCTTATCTTCTCTAAATATAGCCATTATATTTTTTGTAACTGAAGTGCGTATTTTCATATATTGCTACCTAACTGAGTTTGTCTTATATTATATAGGTAATAAGTAAACAGTAGTTTTTCTTGTCAGCTACTTAGTTGTTGTCGAAGGCTTTTCTCACTGATAACAATAACATAAATTAATATACCAACAGCGAATATATTAAGCCATTCATGCAAGCTGATTGGTGCCGTATGAAACATTTTATTCATAATCGGTACATATGTCAGAGCAACAGAGGCACTTATCATACAAAAGATGCCGACCCAAATCCAGAGATTGCTAAAGAGTCCTAACTTAAAGACAGAAAAACGCAGTGAACGGGAGTCAAGCAGATAAAAGGACTCTCCGACTGCAAAAACATTGACAGCGATTGTGCGTGCTTCTTCCAGGCTGGCCCCATTTTGAAGTGCCAGTTCAAAGAGACCAAAAGAACCCCCAAGCAGCATGATACCAACCAAAAAGATGCGAATGAGCATCTCTTTTGTGAGAATCGGTGCCGATGGGGCATGTGGCGGTTTTTGCATCAAACCGGGTTCTTGTGGTTCAAAAGCCAGGGCAAGACCAAGAAAAACCGCAGCTGTCATATTAATCCACAGGGCTTGAACAGGAAGAATAGGCAGTGTAATATTGGCTAATATGGCAACCATAATAACAAGCCCCTCTCCAAGATTTGTTGCCAATATGAAACCGATAAACTTTATAATATTTTCAAGTACAGCCCGTCCCTCTTCAACCGCTGCCTCAATAGAGGCAAAATTGTCATCGGTCAGTACCATGTCCGCCGCTTCTTTTGCGACTTCTGTACCTGTAATTCCCATAGCAATGCCAATATCGGCTCTGCGAAGAGCAGGCGCATCGTTGACACCGTCTCCTGTCATTGCAATAATTTCATTGTTGGCTTGCAGGGCTTCGACTATTCGCAGTTTCTGTTCAGGTGTAACTCTGGCAAAAACGGAAGCTTTATTTGAAGACTCAAGCATCTCTTTGTCTTTTAAATGGGTAAGTTCGGCTCCTGTAATGACGGCACTGTTATTGTCTGTTTTGTCAGACTCTATCAAGCCCATTTGTCTGGCAATTGCTGTGGCTGTTATAGCATGGTCTCCTGTAATCATCTTTACATGTATACCCGCTGTTTTACATGCTTGTATCGAGAGTATTGCCTCTTCTCTTGGAGGATCTATCATACCTTGCAGACCAATAAACTCTAAATTATGAGCAATGTTTTCATGTTCAAGTCTTATCTTGTCATGAAGAATAAGTCTGGCAAAAGCCAAAACTCTCAAGCCTTTGCCTGCCATAGATTCTACCTGCATAAAGATCTCATTTTTGTTAAGAGGAACAGGTGTGGCGGTTGTATCTAAAAAAGTGGCGCATCGTTCAGTGATACTCTCTACGGAACCTTTTATGTAAATGACATATCTACTGTTGGCTTCATCAAAATGGAGTGTTGCCATATATTGGTATTGTGATTCAAAGGGAATGGCATCTACTCTTGGCATATCATTTCTGAGTGCGTCTGTATCAATGTTGGCTTTTTGAGCACAGACCAGCAAAGCTCCTTCGGTAGGGTCTCCTTCTATAGTCCATGACTCTTCACTCTTTTTTACAACAGAGTCATTACAAAGCACTCCGGCTTTGAGGAGTTCCAGAAGGGGCTGGTTTTTGAGTTTGTCATATCTCTTGGAATCTTGGAGTATTTCTCCCTCCGGTGCATAGCCAACGCCTGTTATGTCAAACTTTTCATTTGCACAGTAGAGTTCCTGAACTGTCATTTCATTGCGTGTTAATGTTCCTGTTTTGTCTGAACAGATTATGGTAGTGCTGCCAAGGGTTTCCACGGCAGGAAGATGGCGAATAATGGTATTTCTTTTTGCCATGCGCGCGACACCAATGGCTAAAATGATTGTCATGACAGCAGGTAAACCCTCAGGAATCATCGCAACACTCAGTGCAATAGATGCCATAAACAATTCCTCCCAGGATTTGCCGTGCCACAGTCCTACAGCAAAAGTAACTGCCGCTAAAAAGAGGATGACTAAGAGTAGGAGATGACTGAATTTAGATATTTTTCGTGTTAAAGGAGTGTCCAGAACAGTTGCATCATTGAGCAGTTTTGATATATGGCCTATCTCTGTTTCATCACCTGTTGCAACAACAATGCCTACACCTGTACCATAAGTGACAAAAGTGGATGAGTAGAGCATGTTGGTCCGATCTGCGAGAGAGACTTCTTTTGGGAGTACTGTATTTGTTTTTGACACAGGCATTGACTCTCCTGTGAGCGCAGATTCATCTACCTGAAGTTCACGAGATGCAAGCAGGCGCATATCAGCAGGAACTTTGTCTCCGGACTGCAGCAATACAATATCACCGATTACAAGTTCTTTTGCATCTATCTGCTGCTTTTTTCCCGAACGCATTACAGTGCTGATGGTCACCAGTGATTCTGATAAAGCGGCCAGGGCATTGAGGGCTTTGTTCTCTTGAATAAATCCTATGATAGCATTGAGCAAAACAACACCAAAAATTACACTTGCATCAACATAGGCACCCAGATATATTTTTATAACAATAGCAGCCAGCAGGATATAGACCAGTGCCTGATTAAATTGACTCAAAAAACGCATAAGTGCAGATTTTGTCTTTTTGACACTCAAAAGATTCGGACCATATTTTTTGTATCTGTTTATGGCTTCATCTGCCTGCAATCCATTGTCTGCATCCGAATTCAAAGCCTGTAAAACTTCTGTTTCCTTGAGAATATGCCACTCTTTTTTCATAGCTAAGCCTGTTTTTTATCTTTAAATCAGATAAATAATACTCTATTTAAGCTTAATGGAAAATGTGATGTTATGAAGAGGTACTTTATCGTAAGGGAATAGACCATTTTGCATAGTAGGCAATTAATCTCAGTGTCAGCGCTGCGAAAAAGAGGATGGAAATATTTGTATATGTCGTTACATGTAAAGTGTGCAGAGCATACAAAGTAATTGCAATTAAAATAGAGACTGTTCCGTAAAAACCTGTTTTTAAGACAAAAGGCACTTCATTGATAATTACATCCCGTGCAATTCCTCCGCCTACTGCGGTAAGAAAAGCCATAGCAACTATACCTGTAAGGTTGAAACTGCTTTGTATGGCAATGAGTGCTCCGGATATACTAAAAGAGACCAAACCGATAGAATCGCTTAAAATAAAAAGAGCCCTGTTTTCTATAGAATTACGGTGATGAAATTTAAATACAATAAGAAGAAGTAAAACAGAGATGACAATCAGTGCGGGATAGTTATGTGAAAAAGTAAAAGGAATTTTTGCTACGGTGACATCTCTCATGATACCACCGCCAAGTGCTGTGAGAAAGGTAGCTACTAAGACTCCGAGCAAATCAAGTCTGTTCCTGGTTGCCACAAAAAAACCACTCATGGAAAAAGCGATAATGCCTATGTATTCCGCTATTTCAAACACTGTGCAAGTCCTTCCACTATTGCTTTTTTTTCCAGGCTTTTGATTCTCTTTTCAAGAGAATCAACACTCTCATTGGGTTTTATCTGTAATGATTTTTGCAAAATGATTTTGCCCTCATCATAATTTTCATTGACTTCATGAATGGTGACACCGCTTGTTTTTTCTCTGTTTTTTATAACTGCTTCATGCACAAACCGTCCATACATGCCTGCACCGCCATATTTTGGTAACAAAGAGGGGTGTGAGTTTATTATTGTAAAATTGGATGTCAGCAGAGGAGAGAGCTTTTTCATGTAGCCTGATAAGAAAACACACTCACAGGCATACGCTTTGAGGAGTTCATAAATGGCTCTGTCGGGATCTGTGTCTGTTTTCGCATTGACGAGTTTACATGTAATGCCGTATTTTTTTGCTTTTTGCAAGACTTTGGCATCTGTATTGTTGGAAATAACCAAAGCAATGTTGAGAGATAAAATTCCTGCATTGATAGCTTCTACAATGGCATCAAGACCGCTGCCGTTATGTGAAGAAAGTATGGCTATATTTTTCATGTTTTTACCTGATTTTGAGTGTAATAAGTGCTAAAATATTTGATAAAATAGCGATAATCCAAAAGCGGACTATAATCTTGTTTTCCGCCCATTTTTTCATTTCAAAATGATGGTGAATCGGTGCCATCAGAAAGACCCGTTTTTTACGTAGTTTAAAACTGCCAACCTGTAAAATGACGGAGAGTGTCTCTATAACAAAAATAGAACCGATAAGGAGTAAAAGTATCTCACTTTTACTGATAATCGCCAAATACCCCAGAAAAGCACCGATAGTCAAAGAGCCGCTGTCTCCCATAAAAACTTCTGCAGGATGACAGTTGTACCATAAAAATCCTGTAAGCGCACCTATGAGAGCACTGGCAATAATGGCTACTTCACTGACTTCAAAATGAGGCATGAGCAGATAAGCACTGATTTTTACATTGCCTATAATATAGATGATAATACTAAATGTTGCCAGAGCAACAATGGAAGGCACTGTTGCAAGACCATCGAGCCCGTCTGTCAGATTAACGGCATTGGAAGTAGAGATAATTACCAAAACCCATAAAAGAACGGCAAATGCACCCATATCAAGAAGCGGTGTTTTTAAAAAAGGTACATACAAATCGGTGTTAAAATCAGCAAAGTAACATAAAAAACATGAAACTGCAAGTGCTGAAATGATTTGCAGGAGCAGTTTTGTTCTTGCTCTGAATCCTGCAAGGTTTTCATTTTTTTTGATTTTTGCAAAATCATCCCAAAAACCTATAAACGAAAAAAGCACAAGTGTCAGCAGTCCGGCCAAAGCATAGGCATTGTCAAGGCGAACTGTGAAGAGTGTGGCAATAATGGTAGCTCCGATAAAGACAATACCTCCCATGGTCGGTGTTGAAACTTTTTCCTGGTGTCTGTCCGGTGCCCATTCATTTATGGGTTGTACACTGGATGTTTTTTGGGCCCATCCTATAAATTTCGGCAAGAGATAGAGTGTGAGACTTAAAGCAATGAAAAAAGCGATACCTGCACGGATAGTAATATAACCTAAAATGTTAATATCGAGAAACTGGTGTATAAAATATAACAAATATGTGTCCTGATTTGAGTCTTGTTTAGAATTTAAAAGTGACATTATAGTATAATCACGCAAGAAAATTATTAATAGGAATAAAATTGAGTAAAAAAGCAATTTTAGTTATCACAGATGGCATCGGCTACTGCGCAAAAACAGAGCATAATGCCTTTTATAATGCGAAAAAACCTACATATGACAAACTTTTCAGTGAAGTGCCTCACTCGCTTATAGATACTTTTGGTCTGAGTGTCGGACTGCCAGAGGGTCAGATGGGTAACTCTGAAGTCGGACATATGAGTATAGGAAGCGGTCGTGTATTGTATCAGGATCTAGTCAAAATTTCACTGGCTCTCAAAGACGGCTCTTTGGAAAAAAACGAAGTACTGCAGGATTTATTTCAAAAATCAGACAGACTCCATTTAATAGGATTGATGAGTGACGGCGGTGTGCATTCGCATATAGAACATTTTATGGGATTGGCTGATATTGCGGCAAAAAACAAAAAAACAGTTTTTCTTCATTTGATTACGGACGGAAGAGATGTCTCTCCTACCTCTGCACAAAAATATCTTGAAGAGGTAAAAAAACATCTCAATGAAAATGTGACAATCGCTTCCATATCAGGGCGTTTTTATGCAATGGACAGAGACAACCGCTGGGAGAGAATCAAGCGGGCATATGATGCGATAGTAAATGCAGATCCAAAAACGGACATGTCACCCGAAGCGTATATCGGACACTCCTATTCTCTTGGCGAAACAGATGAGTTTGTAGAACCGACGGCTTTTGAAGGGTATGACGGCATGCAAGAAGGTGACAGTGTACTGACAATAAACTTTAGAAGTGACAGAATGAGAGAGCTTGTAACGGCTATGGCAGATGAAAACTTTGCAGAATTTGAAAGAACTGTAAAACATGTCAATCTGGCAACCATTACTGAGTATGACAAAAGTTTTGTGTATCCTGTTATGTTTAGAAAAGATGTGCCGAAAAATACGCTTGCAGAAGTGATTGCCAATGCAGGTCTGCGACAGTTGCATACGGCAGAGACTGAAAAATATGCACATGTGACTTTTTTCTTAAACGGTGGAATAGATGAACCCTATGAAAATGAAACACGGGTACTTGTTCCTTCTCCTGATGTAAAAACATATGATATGCAACCTGAAATGAGTGCAAAAGAGGTTGGTGAAGCAGTTTTAAAAGCTATGGATGCAGAGTATGATTTTATAGTAGTCAACTTTGCCAACGGTGACATGGTTGGGCATACCGGTGATTTTGAAGCAGCAAAAAAAGCTGTTGAAGCTGTGGATGAACAACTTGGCAAAATTTATGAAAAAGCAAAAGAAAAAGAGTACGCTTTTGTTTTGACAAGCGACCATGGAAACTGTGAAGAGATGAAAGATGAAAAGGGCAATGTACTGACAAATCATACGGTTGGGAAAGTCTGGTGTTTTGTGGATGCAGAAGGTGTGGAAAAAGTAAAAACAGGCGGGCTGAACAACATAGCCCCGACGGTTTTAAAACTGATGGAACTTCCAATTCCAAAAGAGATGGACACAAGTTTAATTTAAATATTTCACAACCCTGATGTTAGTCCGGGCTGAGAATGGTAAGAGAATTGCAACAGCCGGAACTAAAGTACCGATTCCGAA
>JALSKR010000261.1 GCA_026988735.1 Sulfurimonas sp. | reverse complement strand
AAGGAAAATAGATGAAATTTAGCGGAAAAAATGTTTTAGTAACAGGTGCAAGTCGTGGAATAGGTGCGGAGATAGCAAAAACTCTGGCTGGTTTTGGTTTGAAAGTATGGATAAACTACAGAAGCGGGGCTAAAGAAGCTGATGCTGTCAAAGAAGCAATTGAAGCTAATGGTGGGAGTGCTGCAGTTATAGGATTTGATGTAACAGATGAAGCAGCATTTATAGATGGAATCAAAACCATTGTTGATGCAGACGGAGAACTCTCTTATCTTGTTAACAATGCAGGCATTACAAAAGACAAACTGGCACTGCGTATGAAAACCCAAGATTTTCTGGATGTAATCAATGCCAACCTGACATCTGCTTTTATAGGATGTCGTGAATCTATGAAAGTTATGCGAAAGAAAAAATTCGGTTCGGTGGTAAATATAGCTTCAATTGTAGGCGAAACAGGAAACGGCGGACAGACAAACTATGCGGCAAGTAAAGGCGGAGTTATTGCAATGACAAAAAGTTTTGCGATTGAAGCGGCAACCAGTGGTATTCGATACAATACCGTCACACCGGGATTTATTGCTACAGAGATGACAGAAGTGCTAAGCGATGAGGTGAAAAAAAGCTTTACGGACAAGATTCCTATGAACCGCTTTGGAGATGCAAGTGAAGTAGCTGAGGCAACTGCTTTTTTACTTTCAGACCATGCAAGTTACATCACGGGAGAAACTTTAAAAGTTAATGGCGGAATGAACATGGCATAAATGTCCTCTAAGATATTTATGCTATAATTACAGGATTTTAAACTTAAAAAACAGGAGCTATAATGGCACTTTTAGATGATATTAAAGAAGTAGTAGTTGAGCAGTTAAGCGTTAACCCAGATGAAGTAAAACCGGATTCAAAATTCGTAGAAGATTTAGGTGCAGATAGCCTTGATGTTGTAGAATTGGTAATGGCTCTTGAAGAAAAATTTGACATCGAGATTCCTGATGATGAAGCTGAAAAGATTCAAACTGTTCAAGATGTTGTAAACTATATCGAAAACAAGTAGTCAGTTTTTTAATTTTTCAAAGAGGTTTTGCATCTCTTTGGAAGCAAATATTTTTAATAGTTAATTTTTTTATTGATTTTTAAAAGTATTTTATTATTTTATGGAGAATATTCAATGAAAAGAGTGGTAGTTACAGGTCTGGGAATGATAAATTCAGTAGGTCACGATAAAGAGAGTTCCTTTAAAGCGATATGTGATGGTGAATGTGGAATTGATACTATCACTATATTTGACCCTGAAAAATTCAGTGTAAAAATTGCCGGAGAAGTCAAGGACTTTGATCCGGCATCTGTTATGCCTCCAAAAGAAGTAAAAAAAGCAGACAGATTTATTCACCTTGGACTCAAAGCTGCCCAAGAAGCGATGGAAGATGCTGCACTTCCTGAAGATACAGACATGGAACGATTCGGAATCAGTGCAGGTTCAGGAATCGGTGGGCTTCCTTCAATTGAGAAAAGTTCTGTTATTTTAGAAACACGCGGACCGAGAAGAATTTCTCCGTTTTTTATTCCCGGGGCACTTGTAAATATGTTGGGAGGATTTGTTTCTATAGAACACGGAACAAAGGGACCGAATCTTTCAAGTGTAACGGCCTGTGCGGCAGGAACACATGCAATCAGTGAAGCAGTGAAAACTATTATATGCGGTGGTGCAGATAAAATGCTGGTTGTTTCAGCAGAATCTGCTATAACAGGTGTGGGTGTTGGAGGATTTGCCGCTATGAAAGCACTCTCAACGAGAAATGATGATCCTAAACATGCATCCCGTCCTTTTGACGCAAATCGTGACGGTTTTGTAATGGGTGAGGGTGCAGCGGCACTTGTTTTGGAAACATATGAAGACGCTGTGGCACGCGGTGCAAAAATATATGGTGAAATTATCGGTTTTGGTGAAAGTGGTGATGCAAATCACATCACAACTCCTTCACTTGACGGTCCTGCCCGTGCGATGAAAGCTGCTTATAAAATGGCGGGCGAACCAAAACTTGACTATGTGAATGCACATGGAACCAGTACACCGGTGAATGACAAAAATGAAACAGCAGCGCTGAAAGATCTTTTAGGCGGAAAAGAAAACTGTCCTCCGATGAGTTCCATCAAAGGGCAGATCGGTCACTGTCTTGGTGCAGCAGGCGGTATAGAGGCTGTTACATGTTTGATGGCTATGCGAGACGGTATCATCCCTCCGACAATCAACTATGAAACACCTGATGAAAACTGTGACTTGGATTATGTTACCGAGGGTGCAAGAAAAGCAGATTTAAACATTGTTATGAGTAACTCATTTGGTTTTGGCGGAACAAACGGCGTTCTTATATTCAAAAAAATCTAATTGACAAGGATTTAATTTGGCTACATACTTAGACTTTGAATATAAAATAAAAGCTATTCAAGAAGATATAATCTCTGCACAGGTTCGTCATGATCAAGGCGCAGTTGAAGAGTTAAAAAAGAAATTAGACAAAGAAGTTACAAAGATATACAAAAATCTTTCTGACTTTCAAAAGCTTCAACTGGCACGCCATCTTGACCGTCCATATGCGCTTGATTATATTAATCTTATTATGAGAGACAAGTATGAAATTCACGGAGACAGACATTTCCGTGATGATGCCGCTATTCTTTGTTATATTGGCTATATTGACAATCAAAAAGTTATGGTAATCGGTGAGCAAAAAGGGCGCGGAACAAAAAACAAGCTCAAGCGAAATTTTGGTATGCCGCATCCTGAAGGTTACAGAAAAGCACTCCGTGCCGCCAAATTAGCAGAAAAGTTTGATATCCCGCTTCTTATGCTTGTAGATACTCCGGGTGCCTACCCAGGTATAGGGGCAGAAGAGAGAAATCAGAGTGAGGCAATTGCCAGAAATCTGCTCGAACTTGCAGAGTTGAAAATTCCTACGGTCTCTATTGTTATAGGAGAGGGTGGTTCCGGTGGTGCTCTTGCCATCGGTGTTGCCGATAAATTTGCAATGATGCGTTATTCCATATTCAGTGTTATTTCACCTGAGGGTTGTGCTGCAATTCTGTGGAATGACCCTAAAAAAGTAGAAACTGCTACAAACGCACTTAAAATTACCAGTGCAGATTTAAAAGAGCTTGATTTGATTGATGATATCATAGATGAGCCTTTGATTGGGGCACACAGAGAAAAAGAAAAAGCAGCACAGGTCCTTAAAGAGTACTTTTTGCAAAAAGTAGACGAACTAAAAGCCATGAGCGAGGAAGAGCGAATGGCAGCACGTTATGCAAAACTTACAAAACCAGGCGCTTTTAAAGAGTAGTCTTACTCTTCTTCCTCTCTTTTCAACTCTAAAAGAGGGTCGAATTTCGGACGCTTCAGCCTTGGAGCCTCTTTGGAAAACTTAATTAAATCTTCCACCGTTTTTATATCTTCATCTAAATTTTCCAGGCTTAGTAAAAACAGTCCATAGGTTGTAATTACATCACTCATGGCTCTGTGATGCCTTGCCTCCGGGTTTAATTG
Source organism: Sulfurimonas sp. (assembly GCA_026988735.1). GTDB lineage: Bacteria > Campylobacterota > Campylobacteria > Campylobacterales > Sulfurimonadaceae > Sulfurimonas. The sequence continues at coordinate 12,926 of JALSKR010000261.1, read as the reverse complement.
CAGTGTTTCATTCAGATAAGAAAGCGCATATCTGTAAGAGACAATAGTTCTCTCAGCCAGGGCAAGAGAGCAGAGACTTCTGTTTAACAGCGGTTCCAAACCGATTTTTTGCAGGCTTTTTGATATAAAGCTGTAATCAAATTTGACATCATGTGCAACAAATACGGCATTGCCCAAAAAAAGTTTAAATCGCTGCAGGACATCTTTGAGCGGAGGCGCATTTGTTGTATCATCAGCGGCTATACCTGTTATCTCTGTAATATGAGGATTAATCTCTTTTGTATGAACCAAAGATTCAAACCTGTCTATTATCAGTCCGTTTTTTACTTTTATGGCAGCAAGTTCAATGATTTGGTGTTTTTCTATTTTTGAACCGTTTGTTTCGATATCAACAATACAAAATTCTGCCTGATGGACAGGGATGAATTTTGTATCAAAATAGTAATATCCCTGGTGTTTGACTACATGTAAACCCTGTGCTTTCCATAGTTCTATGGAAAGTTCGAGTTCTTCGTTGAGTTGCTCTTTGAGTGTTTTTAAAGAGAGTCCGCGTGAGGAGAGCCGTGAAATACTTTTGGCATCGAGATTAAAATTATCAGTGAGCATTCTGTATAAACTCTCTTACTTTTGCTGCATCTTTTTTACCATGCGATATTTCTACACCGCTGCTGACATCAAAAGCGTAAAAACCATATTTTTTCAGGGCCTGTATATTGTCGGGGTTTAATCCGCCTGCCAGGATTATTTTAGAACACTCAATTCCTTCAAACCATTCTGCATTCAGCTGTTTTCCGGCACCGCCGTATGCTTCACAGTAGGCATCAACAAGTCTGTACTCATCAGCATATCGGAGTATATCTTCCTTCTTTTGCGCTCGTACTACTTTGATATAAGGGACTTCAAGTGCGTCATAAAATGCCTTGTCTGCTTCAAAATGAATCTGGGCAAGTGTTGCGCCAACCTCTTTACATGTAGTATTGACTGTTTGTGCATCGACATTGACAAAGAGTGCTACTTTCTCAACAAAGGGAGGAAGCTTATGAATAATTTCCTTGGCTTGCAAGGGTGTCAAGAATCGTAGGGATTTTTCATAAAATACAAATCCGAGTGCATCGGCTCCGGCATCAATCGCTACCATTGCATCTTCATATGAGGTTATACCGCAGATTTTTGTACGCATTATATCTGAAGACTCTTTATCGCTTTGGCTCTGTCTTCGTGTTTAAAAACATAGCTTCCCGCAACAACAACATCTACACCGGCTTCTTTGAGTGTATGGATGTTTTTATCACTTACCCCGCCGTCCACCTGTATGAGACATGCAGGATTGAGCCTTTTTCTCATAGCATCGAGTTTTTTTGCTTTAGGAAGTACAGAATCTATAAAACTCTGTCCGCCAAAACCCGGGTTGACACTCATTAGAAGTACCATATCCAAATCAGCAAGAAGATATTCAAGCTCTTCGGGAATAGTATTGGGATTAAGTACAATACAGGGCTTGATTCCAAGAGAACGAATTTTTTGTATAAGTCTGTGCGGATGTTTCTCCTCTTCAATGTGAAAAGAGATATACTGAGGCTTTAGCGGTGCGAAAAGTTCAACAAAAAATGTATTATTTTGTACCATAAGATGAATGTCAAGCGGTTTTGTTGCAGCTTTGGCAACTGCTGAGACCACAACCGGTCCTATTGTCAGGTTGGGTACAAAATGTCCGTCCATGACATCTACATGTACCAGATCACATCCCGCTTTACATATCTCTTGTACATCACGTGCCAAATTTCCAAAGTCTGCTGAGAGAATACTGGGAGCTACTTGCATTATGTTCCTTTAATTTATTGTGCAATTATAATCCAGAGTAGCTTTTATCTTGTTAAGAAAAACAAAAACTTGTCATTGTCAAAGGATAAATCAACCTGAACACCTTTTTTCCCTGCAGCAACCTCAAGCAGTCCGTCAACATTATGGTATGTTCTTGGAAGGGTGATGTCTACACTGATGTGCTCATCAGCCAAAAGTGTTTTTACTTTACCTCCGACAATATTGACAAGTTCGGCCAAGGTATCCAGGATCAGTTCTTTGTCATCCGTACTTTCGCCTATGAGCAGTTCACATGCCTTTTTTGCTATACCAAGCGGAAAAACAAGCATGACCATGCCGTCAATATCTCCGTAAAAACCTATAGAACTTGCTATTTTGTCGTCTTTATCGGGAATTTCAATTTTGTCTACTTTTGCTGCATCTTTCACTGCTTTTGAGTTTGTCATCATCTCTATAGTGGTTACAGCTGCATCGATAAATCTTGGCAGTTCTGTTACGAGAACTTTATTGAGTGCACGTTTGTTTTTTACAGCAGCCATACTGCTGGCTCCGAGTTCTTCTAAAAGCTTTTTATTTTGTAAAATATCATCCATCTGTGCAAAAAACATAATGCCGGCATCTTCAAGTGTTTCTTTAAAAGCAAGGGGTGTTTTGTCAAAAGACATACCTACAAAACAGATTGTAGCATTGTATTCTGCAGAAGAAGATGCGAGTTTTGAAAAGAAGTTTAATGCATGAATATTCATGCTGACTACTTTGTAGGCATCAAATATGAAAAGCCGAAAGCCTACATTTAAAGAATTGTTATGGTAAGCAACATTAAAGGTATTGCCAATTTCAGCATCTAAAAAAGAGGATACTGTATAAATTATAGCATTGCCGGTTACTCTTGTTGCAACTTTTTGTCCCGTTTGTCCAAGATAGGTATTTTCTATTATGACATCATAAGCACCTTTAACCTTGGTTTTTTGCACAAACTCTTCTTGTGTTTGTGCGACTATGGGATTGTGCCCGTTGTCATGTAATTCAATAGCCAAAGCTGCTCTTTGTGACTTGTCCTCACTGTAGAGGAGAACATTTTTGTTTTTTTCTTTAAAGCCATCAGCAAAAAGAGAGGCAATTTCCTGGGTTTTAAAGAGCGAAAAAGTTAAATCATTATTATAAAATTTTTTAAAAGCATCATATTTTTTTTTGTCATAATCGCAAAAACCAACGATGATATGATTTTCACTTCTGACTTTTTGAAACATTTTCACAAAGGTGTCCAGTCCGTTTCTGTTGAAAAAAATGACCTTTTTTAATGAAACCAAAATCATGGAAGCATTGCTTTTGAGGGTTGCATCTATATCTTCTATACTTAAAAATGAACTTCCTGAAGATCCGTCCAAAAATCCTTGAGGATGAAACACTCCGATACCGTCTCTTATTACCGCTCTCATGAAATCTCCATCAGTTTTGTAAAATCTTCATAGATATCACTTACATAGTCAATCTGAAAGTCTATAAAGTCATTTAACCCGGCTTCTATATAAGCAGGTTTTGACAAGGTGTAAAAAAGGAGCAGGTGCATCCATTTTCCGAGTAAATCAGTTGTTTCATCTGCAGAGGGTTTGACACCGGAAGATGCCTGAATGATACCGGCAATTTTTTGAGGCATTTCCCATTTTTGAGCAATTCTTTGGGATATGTCAAACAAATCCATACTGCACAGTCTTTGCAAAATTGTATTAAGGTCAATCTCATCAACACTTCTAAGAAGTTTTACATCGTTGAGTCTTTCACAAAAAAGTGCTTCTGACACTATAATACTTGCAGGAAGCAAAGCAACGGCACTTTGAACATCTTTATCCTTAATCTTTAAGTAGGTAGTGATTTTTTGCCACTCAGCAGAGAGTCCGGCCTGTAAATCATAAAAAGAGGATTTGTTCAGTTTGAAGAGTTTCCATTTGGCGGGAGAGAGCAGCGAGATCATATAGTTATACGCCGCCTGTTGTGAACCGGATACACCAAGAATGCCAAAAATTTGAGAAATTTCATTTATTTCATTTTTGAATCCATAAACAGGTTTATTGACAAGCTCTTTTAAGTAAGCATTCAGAGCAGAATCATTCTGTGCCACTTTTGCCGCTTTTATCAGTTCTCCCTGATTGAGTAAAGAGAGTGTCTCTTGTAGAATTTTTGGTGATGGCGGTATTTTTTCTATAAATGAGTCTATTTGTTGTATTGTAATCAAATTTTACTGCTTTATGTTGAATGTTGTATATTTTAACTAGAATAAGATAAAATTCAAATAAAGAAAATTTATTATCAAAAAAATCAAACAGGCTTAAGTTGCAGTTTTGCTTTAATTTGATACAATTCGCAACTTTAAGTGCCAGACCATAGTAAATATCATATGTAACAATTTTTAAAAGGTTTAGTTTCAAGGCGAGTTTTACTTAGCAATACTAGCATTGTTGAGTGAAATTCAACGCAGAAAATGAGCCTTTTAAAAACTTGCCCTTCGGGTAAAAAGAGAGACCACAATCTGACAGCGTTAAAAGTTTTTGAAACTACTAGTAGTTCCTTCAAGCTTTTGCCTTGCATCTTGTAACCTCTCTTTTTATTACATTATGACATTTGCTGTGGTCTGGCACTTCAATATCATTCAAGGATACTCAAATGGCAAGAAGATGTGCTATCAGTGGCAAAGGCCCTATGAGTGGGAACAATGTTTCTCATGCAAAAAACAGAACAAAGCGTCGTTTTTTATTAAACCTAAGAACAGTTCGTATTACATTAGAAGATGGTACAACGAAGAAGATTAAGATTTCTGCAAGAGAATTACGCACACTTAAGAAAAATTCGTAGACTATAGGAATCAGTTTTGAATCTTTTACCAAGGATTCGTAAGTTCCTAAATTGGGAGAGCCCTCCCAAACCTGATCCCAAGCTTCTTCCTGAAGTTTATTCCCACCTCAAAGCTTTTCGTCTTCCCTTAATTTTAACAGTGTTTGTAATGTTAATAGGAACATCCGGATATGTTCTTATAGATGATTTTACAATCATGGATGCAATTTATCAGACAGCCATTACTTTTACAACTGTTGGTTTTGGTGAAATTGCTCCTATTTCAAATGCAGGAAGAATTTTTACCATTAATTTGATTATTGCAGGTTTTGCAGTATTTTCAAGCGCTATAGGTATTTTAGTTTCAGAGTTGAACAAGGGGCATATTGTTGCCATTATGAAGGAGAGAAGAATGCTGTATAAAATAGCAAGACTCAAAAAACATTTTGTTGTATGTTATCACAATGATTACACCATAGAAGTAACAAAACAGTTAAGAAAAAACCATATCCCTTTTATTGTGATTGATCCAAGAGATGAAATTCATGAGTGGGCGATAGAACATAAATACCCCCACTTTTTACAGGCACAGCCCCATGCTGAACTTTCAATGCTCAAAGCGCATCTTTCTTCTGCAAAAGGTTTAATCACTTTGTCGAGTTCCATTGCGGACAATATTGCCTTGATTGCTTCGGTCCGACTTTTTGAAAAAGAACACTTTTTGCCCCGTCCCTATTATATTATATCCTCAGCAGAGACGATGAGTGATGTGGAAAAACTGAAAAAACTCGGAGCTGATACTGTTGTTTCTCCGACAAAGCTTACAGCACAGAGAGTCTCGGCAATGGCAGCCCGTCCCGATATGGAAAATCTGCTTGAAGAGTTTTTATATAAAAGTGACAACCCTTTGGATATGCAGGAGATAATTGTACCTCGCTATAGTTGGGCAGTTTTGAAAAAGCTCAAAGAGACACATATACGTGAAATTGCAAATACGTCTGTTGTAGGGATTACGAGAAAAGACGGGAAACTGGTAGCTATGCCAAAGGGAGATACCCTGGTTACAAGTGAATCCAAACTTTTGGTGATAGGCACACAAGAAGGCATTAAAATAACAAAAGATTTGATTTCAAAAAGAGTCAAACCTAAGGAGTTGAAATTTGTATAAGTTGATAAAAGTTGATTGTGGCGTTTGTGCAGCAGAAGGTTTTTATGCAGATGGTATCAGTGCTGGCTTAAAACCGAACAATGCAAAGGATATGGCATTTGTATACAGCGATACTTTATGTGAAATAGCTTTTACATTTACAACAAATAAAATGACAGCAGCTCCAATACGTCATTTTAAAGCAAAAGGGGAGTTTCAAACAAATTTTGTATTGATTAACTCAAAAAATGCCAATGCCATGACTGGAAAAGCCGGTATAAAAGATATAGATGAGATTTTGGCTACTCTGCCTAAAGAAATTGTCAATCCTGTGATGAGTTCTACTGGCGTAATCGGTGTCAGACTGCCAAAAGAGAAGATAATTGCCGGAGCAAAACTTTTTGATTTGACAAAAAAAGACAATAATGCAGCTGCTTGTGCAATTATGACAACTGATACCTTTTCAAAACAGATTGCCTATAAAGTTGTACTTGAAGATGGCAGTAGTTTTCATATAGGTGCTATGGCAAAAGGTGCGGGGATGATTAATCCTGCAATGGCAACAATGCTTTGTTTTATAACGACTGATGCAAAAGTAAGTAAAAAACAAATGCAAGATATTCTTAATTTACATGTAAAAACTACTTTTAATGCAGCCAGTGTAGATGGAGATACTTCTACAAATGATACAGTGATGTTGCTCAGTAATGGAAAAAGCGGAGCATATCATGAAGAAGCATTTAGTGAAGCACTCTATCATATTATGCGATTTTTAGCACGGGAAATGGTTCGAGATGGAGAGGGTGCGACAAAGCTTGTGACATATGAAATATCTGGTGCTAAAAATGATGAAGAAGCAGAAGTAGTTGCAAAAGCACTGACGAATTCTCTGCTTGTCAAAACAGCACTCTATGGCGAAGATCCAAACTGGGGCAGAATAGCTTCAACAGTTGGAGCAAGCGGGGCAGAAGCTGATGAAGAGCGTTTAAAGATCTCTTTTGAAGATGTCTGTGTTTACGACAGAGGAGAACTCTATTTTGATGAAGAGATGGAACAAAAAGCCGCTGAAATAATGAAAAGAGAAGCTTTTACAATCTCTTGTGATTTAGGTATAGGTGAGGGCAAGTTCACAGCCTTTGGCTGTGACTTGGGTTATGAATATGTCAAAATTAATGCGGACTATCGGACATAGCCGTTTTTAAACTCCACATAACGTGATGCTGAGGCATAGAGTTCTTTTATCTCCTCTTCACTGAGTTCTCTGACGACTTTTGCGGGGCTTCCCATAATGAGTGAACGGGGTGGAAAAACTTTGTTTTTTGTAACAAGTGAACCTGCACCGATGATGCTCTCTTTTCCTATCACAGCACCATCTAAAATAGTAGCACTCATTCCGATAAGACAGGCTTTTTCTATAGTACAACCATGCAGCATGACACGATGTCCTATTGTCACATCATCACCGATTATTGTAGGATTACCGTCACTTTTATCATTCTTTTTGTAATGCGTTACATGTATCATACTCAAATCCTGAATATTGACACGGTCTCCGATTTTTATGTAATGCACATCGCCGCGAACGACACAGCCAAACCAGATAGAACAATCTTCTCCACAGGTTACATCCCCTATGACATCCGCAGAAGGTGCTATCCAGCTTTTTGCTCCTATAGAGGGAGTGATATTTTTGTATACATGTAACATATATTGACTCCTTTAGCTTTCAATAAAAAGACGGTTTACCAGTTGTTGCACATAGGTAGAGGTCTCTTTTTTTGTTGCTTTTGCAATGCGGTTGACATAATCTTCAAGGAGTTTGTGGTTGTTGATAACTTTTTGCCCCTCTTTAGGTTTGATTTTTATATAAGATCCGTCACTTTGGAGTTCATGTGCAAGTGCATTGTCAGAGCATTGCAGTTTGAGAATCTGTATAATTTTCTTTTTGGCATCTTCATCTTTAATGGCCGTTAAAAGCTCTATTCTCCGTACAAGGTTTCTAGGCATCCAGTCTGCACTGGAAATATAGACTTTTGAAGCATCATTTTTAAAATAAAAAGTACGGGCATGCTCCAAATATTTTCCCAAAATAGAAACAACTCTGATATTTTCACTTATACCTTTGATGCCTGGTTTCAAACAGCAGATACCGCGGACAATAAGATCAATCTTTACACCTGCCATAGAAGCTTTATAGAGTGCTCTGATGACATCATCATCAACAAGTGAGTTTATCTTTGCAATGATTTGTCCGTTTTTCCCCTGTCTTGTTTCATTGTGAATGAGTGAAAGGAGTTTTGGTTTGATTTGTGAAGGAGACATATACAACTCGTTGAGTTTTCCTTTTTTGCTAAAACCTGTCAAAAAGTGAAAAAACCGTGTCAAGTCATTGGTAACAGTGTCTTTACTAGTCATATAGCTCATATCAGTGTATATTTTTGCAGTGGAAGGGTTATAGTTTCCTGTTCCCAAATGTGCATACTGTTTGAGTTTTCCGTTTTTTCTTCTTGTAATCAAAGCGGCTTTTGCATGTACTTTAAAACCCTGAATACCGTAAATAACATGGGCTCCTGATTTTTCAAGTGCTTTTGCCCAGATAAGATTGTTCTCTTCATCAAATCGCGCTTTAAGCTCCACCATAACCGTAACCTGTTTCCCTGATTCACTTGCATCCATCAAAGATTTGACTATGGGTGATTTTGTACCGGAACGGTAAAGTGTCATTTTTATGGAAACAACGTCAGGATCTTTTGCCGCATGCTGTATGAGATTGACGACAGGGTCAAAGCTTTGATAAGGATGGTACATCAAGACATCCTGCTTTTCCAGGATAGAGAAAATATCTTCATTGTTTTCAAAAGGCGGCAGGTTTTTTGGTTGAAATGCCGGTGCCAAAAGATGTGCAAAGTTTTTGTTGGATACTATCTGCCAAAGACTTGAAAGATTTAAAAAAGTATGGTATCTGTAAATATCATCTTTATAGATATGCGCATGACGGTTAAAAAAGTTAATGATTTCATCATCAGCATTCGAGCCGACTTCCAGGCGTACCATTTCTCCTTTACGGCGAAGCTTTAAGCCCTCTTCAAGAATCTCCATAAAGTCATCGGCTTCCTCTTCCTCTATAGCAATATCGGCATTTCTCGTGACACGAAACGGAGCATATTTTATAAGCTCATATCCCGGGAAAAGTTCATCAACATGTTTTTCAACAACACTCTCTATCGGAACATAGGTTCCGTTTCCAAGCTCTACAAATCTGTTGAGAACACGGGGAACACGTATGATTCCAAAACGTTCTATGTTTTCGTTGTCCATATCACGAAGTTTTACGATAAGCCCGAAACTCAGATTGTTGAGGTGTGGAAAAGGGTGTGTGGCATCTATGGCAATGGGAATAATGACCGGATAGATGTTTTCATTGAAATACTGGTTGAGTTTGTGTTTGTCCTGATTGTTGACTTCATCATAGGTTTTTACACTGATACCATGCGGCTCAAGTTTTTTAAAAATTTCACTTCTGCAGTGCTCGACAACCTGTTGTTCCTGATGCAGATAGCTTCTGATTTCACGAAGCTGTTGCAAAGGTGTCAGTCTGTCAGCACCTGAGACAATAATCCCCGCTGCAAAAAGCTTTTTTAGACCGGCTACGCGAATCATATAGAACTCATCGAGATTTGTACCGTAGATGGCAAGAAATTTTAAGCGTTCAAGCAGAGGCAAAGACTCATCCTGTGCCTGTTTGAGGACCCTTGTATTGAACTGTAGCCATGAAAGTTCACGATTTAAATAAAGATTGGGATTTTTAAGATTTAGCATATTTTTTCACTTTCTATATTGTTTTTTTCTTTATTATAGCAAAGAAATTATTACTATTTGATTACGCCTGTGCCTTTCATATTTGCTGCATGGTAGATTGTTACACCGTTTTTTCGGGCATAATATTCTAAAAGCAGTTTTTGTAAGGTTGGCTCAATGGAAGGGGTAAACCAGGCATTGTTACTTGAAGCAATCAGATACTTTACATCACCATTGTAGAGTTCTTTACATGTAGCCTCATAACAGATGGCATTTCTGAACCTGATGCCTTTTATGACAAAATCTGTAGGCTTTTTTGCTGTAACAAAGTCACTTGCCCCTTGAAAAAAAGTATCGTTGATAAACTTCTGTGCAAATTTTGGCAGCGGAATATACTCTCCAAAAGGGACAAGAATGAGTTTTTTGGCAACTTTGTATTTTCCTTTGTCAAACATATAGGTAACATTGTAATTAAGATTGTTTTCACGCATCAGTGCACCGGCTATGACAGTGATTTTTTCAGAAGCTTTTTTGAGTTCCTGCATCAGCTTTGGCATTTCGTTCATAAACAGAGGAAAAACAGACTCTGGAAAAACGATAACATCATAGCCATCTGCCTGTGCTTGGCGTATTTCTTGAAAAATCATAGCAACCGTGGGATAAAGACTGCTTCTTTGCCATTTGCGATTTTGGGGAATTTCTGTTTGTACCAGCTTTATTTTCAGAGGTGCATCATGCTGCTGCGGATAACCGTAGTTATATGCAAAAATGAGCAATACCCAAGGCAGATATCTGTATTTTTTATTTTTTATCAGCCAGGGCAGAGAAAGGGCAAGCAAAACGGCTGCCAATTGATACTTGTAAACACCTATATAACTGTTGACAAACAAAAGTTCGATTTTCATCCAGTTCCAGCCCAGTGGTTCTATGAAACTGAGTCCAAAAAGCAGTATGGCCCGTATATAAGGTTTGTCTGTAAAGGCAAGCGGTGCAAAAAAGAGAAGATAAATAATACCAAAGCCAAGGGTGACCACAGGTTCCATATATCCGACACCCTGATATTTAAAACTAAAGCCAATCCAGTAGAACCAAAACAGTCCAATGAAAAAACCTGTAAAAAGAACAGCTTTTTTAGGAATACTCAAAAGCAGTGCAATTGCTCCAAGTCCAAAAATGGTGTTAAGAAATTTATTTTCTATCCCAAAATATTCCAAATAGATAAAAGCACTGAAAAGTGCAGCCGTAACAATTGCGAGTAAAATATTTTTTGTTAATGAATTCATTTTGAAATTGTACTGAATTTAAGAGCTTATTAGTATAATTTTTGTATAATCGCTGCAATTTTATAAGAGAAGGAAGCACAAGATATGGAAATTATCTCCCAACTACTACCGTTTGTATTTTTAATTGCAATTATGTATTTCGTAATTATTCGCCCGCAGCAAAAAGAGGCCAAGGCTAAAAAAGAGATGATAGAGTCTCTTAAAAAAGGTGACAAAGTCATTACTAACGGTGGGTTTATCGTTGTAGTTCACAAGGTTGAAGATAACTTTTTGACAGTGAAACTCAATGATGACACATTAGTTAAAATTACAAAAGATTCCATTGCAAAGAAGTTCGAGGATGAAGCTTAATTATCGCATAGTCATCTTTGCTCTGGCAATAGTGTTTGGAATTGTATTTTCCCTCCCATCACTTTTACAGACCCAAAGCGGCAAAAAAATAACCTTAGGTCTTGATTTACAGGGTGGTCTGCATATGTTGCTCGGTGTTAAAACCGAGGAAGCAACAAAGTCACGTATAAAATCAATAGCAGCAAGTATCAAACACTTTGCAGAGCGTAATGATATTTTAATAGACGGATTGACTTTTGATGATAAAAGCGTTACTTTTGAAGTTTTGGATTCTGATGAAATTAAAAACTTTGATACTTTTTTGTCAAAACTTGAAGGTGTAAGTGTTATACACAAGGGTTCTGTAATAACATTGCAACTTACACCCAAAGAAATCGAAAAAACAAAACAGCAGGCAGTTTCTCAGGCAATTGAAACCATCAGAAACAGACTTGATCAGTTTGGACTCTCCGAACCTATAGTAGCCCGTCAGGGAAAAGACAAGATTCTTGTGGAACTTGCAGGTATTAAAACACCACAGGAAGAACAGCGTGCCCGTGAGTTGATTTCCCGTGCTGCAAAACTTGAAATGATGGCCGTTGATGAAGCCAGAAATGCACGGGTTTACAATATGAGTGATGCTGATGCCGCCGCATACGGAGATGTGATTTTAGAAGATGTCAAAAATCCTAAAATCAAATATCTTGTGCATGAAATTCCTATTTTAGACGGCGGAATGCTTACCGGTGCAAATGTCGGTTTCGACCAAAACAACCGTCCGGTCATTAATTTTAAACTCAATGCCGAAGGTGCCGACATATTCGGTGACTTTACCGGTAAAAATGTAGGCAAACGTCTGGCAGTTGTGCTTGACGGAAAAGTTTACTCTGCGCCAAATATCAATGAACGCATTGGTGGAGGCAGCGGACAGATTTCCGGAAACTATACAGTGCTTGAGGCAAAAGATTTGGCTATTGCTCTGCGTTCAGGGGCTTTGCTTGCACCTATATATATGATGGAAAAACGCTCTGTGGGTCCCAGTCTTGGTGCTGACAGTATTAAAGCTTCCATGATAGCGCTTATAGGCGGTTTTATTCTTGTTATTGTTTTTATGATGGTTTATTATCGCATGGCAGGGGTGATTGCAAATATTGCCCTGATTGCCAACCTGCTAATTCTTTTAGCTGTTATGAGTCTTTTTGGTGCGACATTGACACTGCCGGGTATGGCAGGTATTGTATTGACAGTCGGTATGGCGGTTGATGCGAATGTTATCATTACCGAAAGAATCCGTGAACTCATTTATGAGGGAAAATCTATGCATAAAGCCATAGAAGAAGGCTATGCAAATGCTATGACGGCAATTTTGGATGCAAATATCACGACGCTGATCGCTTCTGTTGTACTGTATGTGTATGGTACGGGAGCGATTAAAGGTTTTGCTATTACGATGAGTATCGGTATTTTGGCATCAATGCTCACGGCAATTCTTGGAACGCACGGAATTTATCAGATGCTTGAACCTAAAATGGGTAAAAGTAAAAATTACCGTTTCTGGTTTGGGATTAAAGGATAATCATGGAATTTTTTAAATATAAACAGCCCATTGATTTTATGGGAAAATCAAAAATTGCAATGGCAGTTTCAATTATTCTTATCTTGGCCTCGTATGCGATTTTGGCAACAAAAGGACTTAATTACGGGATTGACTTTGCCGG
>JALSKR010000260.1 GCA_026988735.1 Sulfurimonas sp. | reverse complement strand
TACGGTTGGCATAAATTTTTACTGAGGGTTTATTTAATAAAAAATATTATTAAATTTGCAACCTTAAGCAGATTTACCCTTGTATTTTCCGAACTTATTCGTGCCGGTATTCCTATAGCTGAAGCTCTTGATACGGCAACATCAATGATAGACAACCTTCCTCTCAAAAGAAAACTTCAATCAGTCATCAGCACTGTAGAAAAAGGAGGAACACTCAATAAAGGGCTTGAAGAAACAGGATTATTTGAAAATATGATTATTCAGATGATTCGTGCCGGAGAAGACAGTGGTACACTTGATACCATGATTAAGAAAGTAGCGGAGTACTATAAAATGCGTTTCGATGCTATTATAGACGGTTTAAGCGAAGCCATTGAACCTATTATGCTACTTATCATTGCATCCATGGTTATACTGCTTGCTCTTGGAATCTTCCTGCCAATGTGGGATATGGGAAATGCGGTACAGGGAAGAAGATAGCTACACTGCGGTGACAGTGGCTACTCTGGCAGTTTTAGTGAGAAATTTTTTCATATTTTCCTCACTCGCTGTAACTGTATAGGAAACTTCTGTATCAAATTCTTTATGAGACACAGTGACAGCAAACTCTTTGCACTCATACTCTATAAAACGGACATCACTGTAATTAAAAATAATTTTTTTACTTAGCTCTTTTTTGTATTCATACAAATCTGCTTTTTCTGTCACTAAATTTACAGCATCACTGTATGCCCTGACCAAGCCACCGGTACCCAGTTTTGTACCGCCGAAATAGCGTACAGTAATTACAGCAGTGTTGATAAGTTCATGTCCCTGTAAAACCATCAATGACGGCTTCCCTGATGTTCCTGAAGGTTCACCGTCATCACTAGAGTGTTCAACAATTTGATCATATTCATTCAAATATCTGTATGCCGTTACAAAATGCCGTGCTTTGGGGTGTTCTTGCTTGAGCTTTTGCAAAAGAGTTTCATAATGGGCATAGGGCACAAGATGTGCAATAAATTTTGACTGTTTCACCTCAAGAGTATTTTCATACTCTTTTTTTATAAAGTACATCTGCTTATGCTAAATTTGTATAAACTTTCTGAACATCCTCATCATCTTCAAGTCTTTCTAAAATCTTATCGACATCAGCCTGCTCTTCTTCACTGATTTGTATTGGAGTATTTGCAATTCGCTCCAGTGTTGCTTTTGTAATTTCTACACCCATTTTTTCCAGTGCTTCATTCATCGTACCAAAACTTGTATAGTCAGCTGTCACTAAAACAACTCCCTCTTCTGTTTCTATCTCTTCAAGTCCTGCATCTATAAGTTCAAGTTCCAATTCTTCTATATCCATTTCCTCTGAAAGTGGAAACTCAAAAAGAGCCTTACGGGAAAACATAAACTCCAAAGAACCGTTTGTGAGCATTTCCCCACCGCTCTTATTTAAAATACTTTTGACATTTGCAACCGTTCTTGTATTGTTATCAGTCGCACACTCTATAAAAAGAAGTACACCATGAGGCGCTTTTCCCTCAAAATTTACCTCTTTCATATCGGCACTGTCTTTAGCAGTCGCTCTTTTTATAGCTGCATCAATATTATCCTTTGGCATATTTTCAGCTTTTGCATTTAAAATTGCCGTTCTAAGCTTTGCATTCATATCAGGGTCCGTTCCGCCCTCTTTTGCTGCCATTGTGATAACTTTACCAAGTTTTGGGAACAATTTGGACATTGCTCCCCATCTTTTTAATTTTGATGCTTTTCTATATTCAAACGCTCTACCCATAAAAAATTTCCTTATTCCGATTATTTTTGAAATTATACCATTTTCAATGTATAATACGATACAAGGAACACTAATGAGGCTCAGTTTTAGATTAAAACATCATTTTTTCAGTGCGTTTCGTGAACTCTTTGTCCATCATCATGGTTCATTGGAGTTTCGTGCAAAAATTTTTGCCCTGTTAATCGCAGCCAACAGAGAAGCAACAGTAGAAAGTTATATTCTTATAAAAAATATTGGTCTAGACCTTTACAAAGAAGATACCGACAGAGCAAATCTTCTTATGCTTTCAACAAAAGAACTGGTCAAAAAAGTACAGGACAACAATGGTCTGAATATTGATACACTTGCTTTAAATATACAAAAAGAGTTGAAAATAATTCCCAGATATGCACATAAAATAGATATTGACTCACTTCGCAGGCTGCTCCAATATACCTATGATACGGATACTTTGGCCTACCAGGAAAATATTTTAGAATTTTTACAAAAAATTAAAGATGAAACACTTAATAACAAAGGATGAACTATGGATTTACAAACACTAGCACTCCATGCCGGATATGAAAAAGATATGCAGGGGACAATGGCTGTTCCTATTTACCAGACAACTGCCTATGAATTTCGTGATGTGGAACATGCCGCAAATCTTTTTTCATTAAAAGAACTTGGCAATATTTATACACGTCTCAACAACCCTACAACTGATGTATTTGAAAAACGTTTTGCAGCACTTGAAGGCGGAGAAGCTGCTATTGCTACTGCAAGCGGAATGAGCGCAATCTTTTTTGCAATTATCAATGCTGCAGAAGCGGGAGACAATATTATCTGTGCAAATCAACTCTATGGAGGGAGCCTGACACTCAGTACACATTCACTCAAGCGTTTTGGTATTGAAGCAAGATTTTTTGATGTGCATAAACCTCAACAGGTAGAAGCGCTGATAGACGAAAAGACAAAAATAATATTTTTTGAATCATTGACAAATCCGAGTATTGATGTTGCAGATATAGAAGTAATTACCTCCATTGCAAACAAGCATAATATTTTAACGGTTGTTGACAATACCGTAGCAACACCTGTTTTATGCCGTCCTTTTGAATTTGGTGCAGATATTACCGTACACAGTGCCAGCAAATATACTACAGGTCAGGGGCTTGCCATAGGCGGAATCATGGTTGAGAGAAAAAATCTAACAGAAAAACTCAAAAATAATCCAAGATATACTCATTTTAACGAACCGGATGCCTCTTATCACGGTCTTGTCTATACAGATGTCGGACTTCCTCCCTATGCGCTTCGCGCCAGACTCTCTCTTCTTCGTGATTTGGGTGCAGTTGTCTCTCCTTTTAATTCATGGCTTTTTATTCAAGGGATGGAGACACTCCCTTTACGAATGAAAGAACATTCAAAAAATGCACTTTTGCTTGCAGAGTTTTTAGAATCACATCCAAAGGTCAAAAAAGTAAACTACCCTGGTCTAAAAAGCAATCCGAACTATAACAATGCCCAAAAATACTTTGAGGATGGTTTTTGCAGTGGACTGCTAAGTTTTGAAGTTGAAGATTTTAATACAGCAACAAAAATTGTCAATGCTACAAAACTCTATTCGCTTGTTGTCAATATTGGCGATTCAAAATCCATTATTACCCACCCTGCTTCTACAACACATCAACAACTCTCTCATGAAGAGTTGGTAGCCTGTGGCGTTCCTGAAGGTCTGATTAGAATTTCCTGTGGACTCGAGAGTCCAAAAGATTTAACACAAGACTTGAGAGAGGCACTTGAAGCATAATTAAGACTCTTTTGCTAAAATACTGTTACTAATTTTCGGAGAGCAATCACCTTGTCTTTAAACCTGCAAACACATACAGAACATTTTACAAATCCGCTCTATCTTGAGAGCGGTCGTATCTTGGAACCGTATGATATTACCTATGAAACATACGGAACACTCAATGAAGACAAGAGTAATGTCGTTGTAGTCTGTCATGCACTTACAGGTTCTCATCATGCCGCCGGACTCTATGAGGGAGAGGCAAAACCTGGCTGGTGGGATGGTTTCATCGGTCCTAAAAAAGCGATTGACACCGATAAATATTTTGTAATCTGTTCCAATGTTATAGGCAGCTGTTTTGGCTCTACAGGTCCTATGAGTCCACAACATCCATACCATGAACCCTACCGTTACAAATTTCCTGTTGTCAGCATAAAAGACATGGTAAAAGCACAGCGTATTTTGTTTGACAGGCTCGATATTCACAGAGTACATGCTATAGTAGGCGGTTCAATGGGCGGTATGCAGGCACTGCAGTTTGCCATACACTATCCAAACTTTGCAAATAAAATTATTGCAATGGCTACAACACATGCAACGCAACCGTGGGCAATAGCTTTTAACAAAGTTGCGCAGGAGTCCATTCTCAATGATCCGGATTTCAAACAAGGCTATTATGATCCTGATCTTCTCAAAGAGCAGGGATTATCCGGTATGGCAGTCGGTCGTATGGCTGGACATATCAGTTTTTTATCCCCTGAATCAATGCGCGAAAAATTTGGCAGAGAATATAAACTCACAGATGGTCTGTATGAGCTTTTTGGAAAGTTTCAGGTTGAATCCTATTTGGAATATAACGGTTATAATTTTACAAAATGGTTTGACCCATTATCTTACCTTTATATTACAAAAGCCATTAACATATATGACTTGTCCCGTGGATTTGACTCACTCGATGAAGCACTTAAAAGAATAACCTCTGCTCTGTATCTGATAAGTTTCAAAAATGATCTGCTGTTTAAAAACAGTGAAATGCGAGAAATGGCACAGATACTCAAAAAAATCGGAAATAGAAATCATGATTATATAGATATTGACAGCAACTATGGTCATGACGCATTCTTGGTAGAGCTTAATAAATTTGAAAACAACGTAAAGGACGCACTCGATGGCTAAAGAAAAATTTGAAACAAAACTTCAAAATGCAAAAGAAATTTTAGAGACACTCATGAATCCTGAAATCACACTTGAAGAGAGTGTCAAGGCTTACCAAAAAGGAATGAAAGAGTTGGCCGAAGCACAAAAAATGCTCGAAGAGGCTCAAATAAAAATTCAAAATTTAAAAACCACCTAATGAGAGCTGCAGTTTTACAGCTCAATGCGCAAGGCATGAGCTCTACAAAACTTTATAACTATATAAGAATAGCCAGTAAAAAAGGGGTAAAAGTTTTACTCCTTGGTGAATATGTCCTGAATCCTTTTTTTAAAGAACTCGAACAGATGTCTGTATCTATGATAAAAGAGCAGGCACTGCACCAAATCAAAATTTTAAAAGAGCTCTCTTTGACATACAGTATGACAATAATTGCTCCCTTAATTATTGTAAAAAAAGATAAAATATATAAATGTATAGCAAAGTTTGCGCCAACATCTACTTCTTACTATAATCAACAAATTCTTATTAACTATTCCCACTGGAATGAAGAAAAATTCTTTGCTAATGAGCTGGCACCACTGCTCTCCCCTATGGTTTTTAAAATTGACGGCTTCAAATTTGCCGTAATGAATGGATTTGAACTTCATTTTGATGATTTTTTTGCTAAACTTAGAAATAAAAATATAGACTGTTTGCTCGTACCGAGTGTTTCAACTTTTGAGTCTTATGAGAGATGGAAAGCATTAATACTTACAAGAGCATTTACACACAATATGTATATACTCAGAGCCAACAGAATCGGCGAGTATCAAGACAAAGAATTTGTATGGAAATTTTACGGTGATTCCATATTGGCATCCCCGAATGCAGAAATTTTAAACCATTTGGGAAACACTGAAGAGTTAATGATAGTTGATATGAGTCATACAGATGTAGTACGCTCTCGTCGCACATGGGGATTTAAAGAGGCGATAAGCAAGAGAGCATCAAAACTTACAAAAAAGGATTTATAATGATGGAGTATTTTCACAGACAGGTGCAACTTTGGGGAGAAGAGACGCAAAAAAATCTTCAGACAAAAAAAATAGCAATAATCGGAGCAGGAGGACTTGGTTCTTCTTTGAGCTTTGCACTAGGCTCTACAGGAATCGGAGAAATTCACATTATCGATTTTGATGATGTAAGTCTGCATAATATTCACAGACAAATTGCTTTTAAACTAGGGGATGAAGGAAAGAACAAAGCAAAAATAAACGCTGAAATCATAGAACAGCGATGTCCATTCACAAAAGCAATTGCCCATGAGTGTAATTTTGAAGAGTGGAGCAAAAAAAACATTACAGTTGATCTCATAATAGATGCAACAGACAATCTTCCAACCCGTGGAGAAATTAATACCTACGCAAAAAAAGTAAACACACCCTGGATATATGGAAGTGTTGAAGCTTTTCACGGACAGGTTTGTTTTTTTGACAAATCCTCTTTCAATGATGCTTTTAAAATTGTGCAAAAAACACCCGCAGGTATTGCAGCACCGATTGTTATGCACATAGCATCTCTACAGGCAAACCTTGCTTTGAGATTCTTGGCAGGCTTACATGTAAAGAAAGACCTGCTCTATTATCTCTTTTTTAATGAAGAGGGAGAACTTGTTACTCAGAAGTTTGGATTGCCAACAGAGGGTTGAAAATTAACTTGTTTACTTTCTACTGAACGAACTTATGTATTCGCACTACTGCCCTATACTTTTACTACCCAAAAGGGAAATAAAAAAACAAGGGAAAATCCATGAAAAAAATTCTTTCAATAGTCACAGCGTTAGCAATCAGTGCTTCCGCTTCTCAAGGTTCAAAATACGTTAGTTTAGGTGCTACATCTGTTGATGCAGATATATTTGGTACAGGTTTGGTTTACAGTCTTAATCTTGGCGGTAAAAAAGTATTTGATAACAATGTTTTTTTAGGTGCTGATTTACTTTTTGAGTACGGTTCATTAGAGAAAAACTCCCAAACAATCGATGCAGTAGGATATGGTGGAAATATTAATCTTGGGTATCAATATAAAGATCTTGGAGTATTTGTACTTGGTTCAGCTTTACTAGAATCAATAGATAATATTTCAACAGCAGGTTTTGGTTTTGGTGGTGGTATAGAGTATACACCATGGGAGCATGTAGGTTTTGGTGTTAAATATGTACAATATTCTATGACAACAGAGCTTGTTGGAGTAGACTATGACAGATCTGGCGTAAAAGGGTATATAAATTTCCTCTATTAACAGAGGAGCCCTTTAAGCTTAGCCGCTTCCAATACTAAGAACAGTATTTGCTTAATGCTCTAAAAAGGGGCATACAATGAGCAATAAATTATTAGAAATTTTCAAAGAAGAGATATCAGAACAAGGAAGGAAACAAGCACGACAA
>JALSKR010000259.1 GCA_026988735.1 Sulfurimonas sp. | reverse complement strand
GATGTTTATACATTTGAGTTAAAAGGTGAAAAAATTGCGACACTTTTAGAAGATATCGCAGATAATGTTTTTAATGCAAATCCTTTATATCAGCAGGGTGGTGACATGAGTCGTCTTGGTGGTGTAACGTATTCTATTGCTGTTTCAAATAAAGCAGGTGAGAGAATATCAAATCTTAAAATAGGAGGTAAACCTATAGACTTGAAGAAAACTTATATAGTCTCATCATGGGGTGGAAACCTGCAAAAAGCGGGTGCCAACTTGCAAACTGACAAAATTCGTCCGGTTTATGATGTTGTACGTGATTATATTAAAAAGAAAAAAGTGGTTGATGTGAGTAACAAAGGTAATGTTACTATACTAGATTACAGTTGTGGCTGTCCGACTAAGAGGTCAATAGGCTGCTAAAGGAACAGGAGGCAGCTGCAACTGCCTCCTGTATCTGAATGTGTTAATAATAACATAATCAAACAGGGTTATTATAACACTTTTTAAATTAATAAAAGGGAAATAAAAATGAAGGTTTTAAAATTAAGTGTTGCTGTGGCATTATCGTGTGCATTGTCTATTTCGGCACAAGCTGGTGATACGCAGCAAAAACGTGAATTGAAAAACAATATGATGGTAAAAACAAATATTGTACCGGGAAAAGTAGATAATCTTTCTGAAATGTTTACTGAAGGTATGTTCTATGGCCGAATAAGAACAAATTATTTTAAATGGGACTGGAAGAATGATGATACTGCAGCTACTGGAAATAAAGATAACCAGGCATTTGGTTTAGGTGGAAGTTTACTATATAAATCAGCCAGATATAATGGTGTGAGTGCTATGGCAGGTTTTTATTTTACAAGTAGTCCTATTGCAGCATTAAGACAAGATGAAGCGGAGATTGGTTTTGTAAAAGCAGGTAAAGATACATTTAGCCGTTATCAGATTAGTACAACAGGTGTTTGGGAATATGCTGTATTAGCAGAAGCAAATATTCAATATGAAATTTCTAAGACAAAAGTTATTGCTGGTCGTCAAATCTTTGAATCTTTTTTAACAAAGTCAAATGATACAAAAATGATTCCAAATACATTTGAAGCTGTTGTTTTAGAGACAAAAGAACTTGCTAAAACAAGAATCAGAGGTGCATATATTACTGCTCAAAAATTGCGTGACCATACTACTTTTCATGATGTAATTACATTTAAAGATGAGTCTGGAAACAGTTGGGCGAATAATGATGACTCTGCTATACATAAAGGTTTGAGTTATCAAAATTTTGTTACAGCAGGCAAAGATGTCAATCATGAACTTATCGTTATTGATTTGAAAAATACAACAGTAAAAAACCTAAAAGTAGATGTTACCTATGGGGGTGTTCCTGACGTTGTATCATCAATTACAGGAGAGGTAAATTATAAAATAGCTCTTGGAGATGGTTACACATTGACACCTGGTGCTCGATATATGAAACAAATGGATGATGGTGGTGGTGCTGTTGGTGGTGCTACTTTAAAAGGTTCATTAGCTATTGACAAAACACCTGCAAGTAATTTGGGGTATCAAGATAGATATACACTTGACAGTTCTCTTTGGATGGCTCGTTTAGTACTGAAAAAAGGTGCATTAAAAGCCAAGATTGCTTATTCTGCAGTTGAAGATGCGGCAGATATTGTAGCTCCATGGAGAGGTTTTCCAACAGGTGGATATACTCGTGCAATGGCTCAGTATAACTGGTATGCGAATACAAAAACATGGAATATTGAAGCAAATTATGACTTTGACAAGGCAGGTCTAGTACCAGGGTTTAGTGCAATGGCTCGTTATGCTATGCAAAATTTTGATGAAGCAAAACAGGCTGCAGGTGTTCA
>JALSKR010000258.1 GCA_026988735.1 Sulfurimonas sp. | reverse complement strand
ATACAAAAACATGGAATATTGAAGCAAATTATGACTTTGACAAGGCAGGTCTAGTACCAGGGTTTAGTGCAATGGCTCGTTATGCTATGCAAAATTTTGATGAAGCAAAACAGGCTGCAGGTGTTCAGGCTGATAGCAATATATTACATGTAGATTTACGTGAAAATTTTGGTAATGGACTTTATGCGAAGATTCGTGTTGGTTTGGTTTCAGCTGACAGTCGTGTTAACGGAACAGAAAAAGATTCATATAACGAATACCGTTTTGAATTGAATTATTTATTTTAAAAGGATTATGCTTTGAAGTCATTTTTGTTGAGTATTGTATTATTTCATTCTCTCCTTTCTTACGATTACAAACTTCAGCCTAAAAAAGTAGATGAGATCACCACTCACTGCTTTTTTGGACTACCAGAAGTGATGGACGAGCATAACAATGGAAACATGTCTAATTCATGTTTTGTTAACCTTGGGAGTAGCTATCTTGTGATAGATAGTGGTCCCACGTATCAGTATGCACAGCAGGCATATGAAAAAATGAAAAAAATCAAAAATCTTCCTGTTTCTTATGTAATTGACACCCATGTTCATGATGACCATTGGTTAGGTAACAGTTATTACGCTACACTCGGCAGTACAATTATAGGTTCGTCAGTCTTTAAAGAACTGCCAAAAGAAGAAAAAACACGTATGCAAAGAAGAATATCTCCCGAGGCTTATGAAAAAACAACGCAAATATTTCCAACTGTTTTTGTTGAAAAAGAGAAAGTTTTAAAAATTGACGGGAAAAAGGTATATATAAAAAGTGTAAATCACAAAGCGCACACAAACAGTGATCTTTACGTTTACATTCCAAGTAAAAAAATAGTTTTTGTAGGGGATCTGGTTTTTAACCAAAGACTCCCATCTCTGCGAGACGGAGATATAAACGGTTGGATACAAGCCCTTGATGATATTAGAAAAATGGATGTTGAGTATATTGTCGGCGGACATGGAGAAAATATAGATAAAAAAGCAGTTGACTATACCTATGACTACTTGAAGACTTTAAAAAAAGAAGTAAAGAAAAGACTTGACGCAGGTAAAGATATAGCTGATGTAGTGAATGAAGTGACGATGAAAGAGTATAAAAATGATCCTTTTTATGATTCCATTCACAGACAGAATGTAGAAACAGCCTATAGAATGTTGGAGTGGGAAGATGAATAAAATTTTGATTTTGGTTTTACTGAGTGTTGTCTCTTTGTGGAGCCTTGAATTTCATACCTATGAAGAAGCGCTAAAAATTCAAAAGAAAAACAATAAAATTATTATGCTTGATGTAATGCGTTCTGATTGTCATTACTGTATTAAAATGCAAAAAGAGGTGTTTGACAATCCTGAAATGTCAGCATGGTTAGAGGAGCGTTTCATTCCAGTAGAGCTAAATCTTGATTTTGATGAATTGCCTTTGGGTTTACATGTATATTTTACTCCGACTTTTTTCTTTATAGATAAAAACCAAACAATCATTAAAAAAATTCCAGGCTCATGGAATATTCAGGATTTTAAAGATTTAACAAAAAATATAAAATAAAGGATAATTCATGCTGAAATTTACACTAATTTTACTAAGCTTTTGTATTCTCTCGTTTGCAGATACAGAGTATGCAGAGCCTAAACCTTCCATTGACAATCCAAGACAAATTGTCTTTTCTGTCACGGAAGACTCTGCACATGCACTGGATCATATACTCAGTGTTGCAAACAATGTTTTAAAGTTTTACGGACCGGAGAAGGTAGAGATGAAAATCGTTGCCTATTCCAAGGGAATAAAGCTTTTGGACAGACACGTGAAAGAGACTGCTATGCGAGTGGATGCTTTGATGCAGTATGATGTAGAGTTTGTTGCGTGTGGTAACACAATGCGAACACTGCATATAAAAGAAGAAGACCTTGTTGAAGGCTCTGTTGTGGTAACTGCGGGTGTGGTTGAACTGCTGGAGAGTGTTAAAGCAGGTTGGATATATATAAAACCATAATGAGGATATAAAAATGAAAAAATTAGTTTTATTGGCAGTTGCACTTTTTTGTGCTGTTTCACTGCAGGCAAAAGGAGATTTACATCTTTTTAGTATAGATAACAAAGATGGAAAAATTACTCCGTATATGATAGAAAAGGCATTGAATAACGGTGGTTTACATGTAGAGCTTAACAGTAATATGATCGGACCGTTTAAAAAACAGTTTAAAGAGACACAATACAAAATTTTTACTTTAATGACATTCTGGAGTAAAAAATATACTAGAGAATTGGTGATAAAGTATCCAAAAGCGGGTGTTTTTACACCAATGGGTATGGGAATTTATCAGGCAAAAAATGACAATACTTTGCATTTTTCCGTATTAACTGCAGAAGCACAAGGAAAAATATTAGGTATCAAAGACCTGTCTCTTTTAAAAAAGATAGAAAAAGATGTACTTGCAGTGATAAAAAAGAATTTTCCACAGGCAAAACATATCTACAGTGAAGACAGCTTGAAAACATCACACAATTTAGTAACAGTCTATGAAATGGAAGTTGATGAGGATGAAGAGCCTGATGATGTACTGGATGAACTTCAGATGAATCTCGAAGGAGCTTTTAAGCCATACGGGTTTGTTGTTCCTCAATTTATGGATCTCAATGAAGTGCTCACAGAAGACGGGACTAAAGAATCACCGTTTGATTTTTATATCACTTACTCTATATGTAAGTTGCCTGTTATTTATACTGTTTCAAAAAGCAGACCTGAAGCATCGGCATTTGCACCATGTACAACTATGTTGTATAAGAAAAAAGGGGAAAATAAAGTTGTAGTAGGTTTCCCGGCTGTGTATAACTGGTTGAGTTCTGCTAAAGTTGAAGATAAAGAGGCAAAAGCGACACTCTTAAAAGCACAAAAAGATTTCGAATCTATTTTGAAAGATATAACAGAGTAAGAAGTTTATCTTCTTCCTCTGCTTCTGTTGGCATTTGAGCCGCGGGAGTTTCCTCTTGGCTTGTTTCTAGCCCCACGGTTTCCACCCATATTTATCGGTTCTGCTTTTATACTCGGATCAGGTTTAAAACCTTTAAGCCATATTTTTTGTATATCTTTTTTTATCAATTTTTCTATATTTTGCAAAAACTCATCTTCATCTACACAAACAAGTGAAATAGCTTCTCCTTTGTTGCCGGCACGACCTGTTCGCCCGATACGATGTACATAATCCTCACTGACATTTGGCAGTTCAAAGTTGACAACATGAGGAAGCTGGTCAATGTCAATGCCCCGTGCTGCAATATCTGTTGCTACTAAAACACGAACATCACCTTTTTTAAAATCTGCAAGTGCTTTTGTTCGTGCATTTTGGCTTTTGTTACCGTGAATGGCAGCAGAAGAGATTCCCTCTTTTTCAAGTTGTTGGCTGAGTTTGTTTGCACCGTGCTTTGTTCGTGTAAAAACAAGTACCTGTTGCCATTTTCCTTCGTTTATAAGATGCGTTAAAAGTTCTCTTTTTCTTGCTTTGTCAACAGGGTAGACACTCTGTTCTACACTGGTATTTGACTCATTTGTCCGTGCAACTTCAATAAGTGTCGGAGATTTTAAAAACTGATTGGAGAGTTTTTTAATGGCATCCGAATAGGTTGCTGAAAATAGTAGTGTTTGACGCTCTTGTGGGATGATGTTGACGATTTTTTTAATGTCGTTTACAAAACCCATATCAAGCATTCTGTCGGCTTCATCAAGTACCAAGAATTCTATCTCACGCAGGTCTATCGTTTTTTGAGAGATGTGGTCAAGCAAACGTCCCGGTGTTGCGATAACTATATCAACGCCTTTACGAAGTTGGGCAATCTGTGGATTGATTTTTACACCGCCAAAAATAACTGTTGATTTAAAAGGTGTATGTTTTGCATAGAGTGCTACATTTTCTGCTACCTGCAGTGCAAGTTCACGTGTCGGTGTTAAAATAAGAGCACGTACTTTGTGCTTTTGTTTTAATGATTTTTTGCGTGTAAGCAACTCTAAAAGCGGCAGTGTAAACCCTGCAGTTTTTCCTGTACCAGTCTGTGCTCCTGCCAAAATATCTTTTTTTTCTAAAATAACGGGGATTGCTTTTGCCTGAATAGGTGTAGGTGTATCGTAGCCTTGTTCTTTGACAGCTTTTAAAATCGGCGCTGAAAGACCGAGTGAATTAAATGTAATATCTTTAATTGTACTTCCTTTGTATATATGCTTTTATAATAGCATAATTTATGGCATTTGTGGGTATAATTTCAAAAATACTTTTATAGGACACCAAATGCCTGCTGATACCATTGCCATTAAACCAAACAACCATCGTATTTATCCATGCCCGCATGATAAAAAAACAGAACTTTTAAATAAAATTATAGAAGAGAACAACAACGAAGATATTTTGGTGGTTTGTGCAAGTAATCCTGAAGTGCTTGAAGAAAAACTCAACAATAAAGATGTTCAGGTTATAGAAGACAGAGAACTTGTAAAAAACAAAGAGTTGACATGTGGTTTTTTGATCAGTTATGATATGCCAATCAAAGCCATCGTCTATATGGCAAGAGTTACAAAGGCTACACACAAGGCTGTTATGCTTTTGGATGAGAGTGAACAAAAAGAACTCCATACTATAGAAACACTGCTTGGTCGTGCAATCAAGCAAGAGATACTCCCGGGTTTTGGATATCCGCAAGAAGAGTCTAAAAACAAAGATGAGTCTATAAGAAAAAAACTCTCAAAAGATGAAATAAAAGAAGTCGCAAAAAAGCGTTATGAAAGTTCTACGCAGGAAAAACCTGCATTTGACAAACCAAAGCGTGACTTTAGAAATGATGACAAAAAAGATGACAAATGGGCAAAAAAGAAAAAATCTCCGAACAAGTTTTTAGGCAAAGACGAAAACGGTAAAGCAATATTTTCAGGCAAAAGCGGTGAGCGGAACCACCGTTATGACGGCACGCCAAGAGAAAAATTAACAGGAAAGAAAATAAGCATTAAAGCCCGAAAACCAAAAGAGAGTTAAAAGCATTTCAAAAAGCAATAACAGTCGGCACTAAAGTCATAAGTATCTACACAACTCAAAACAACAAGAAAAGCGGAATAGATATTGCATAAACTTTTAAAAAACAAGAGAGTTTATGTGATGGAAGAGCGTTTAAAAAAAAAGA
>JALSKR010000257.1 GCA_026988735.1 Sulfurimonas sp. | reverse complement strand
TGTTACATGTAACAGTGCCGCAAGAGGCCATACTTATCTTTACTTCTCCTTCAAGTGTAGAGTGTTTTTTAAACAACCATACTTTACTGCAGACTCACAAAATAATAGTCATTGGAAAAACAACGGCAAAAGCACTGCCAAAAAACTGCTCCTATATTCTCTCTGATGAGACAACTATCGAGAGTTGTATGCAAATAGCCTATTCTCTAAAATAAAAACAAGCATATTTTTAGTATAATTATCCTGTTAATCTGAGTAGTTCGTGTCAGCACATATATGCGGGTTCTACATATTCACAACGTGAACCAGTAGGGTTGTTGTGTGTCGGTGATTTCGCTTGAGGTATGTTGACTCTGCCGATGAAATTGCCGCCGTTAGGCAATCCTCTCTTCACCCAAATTCGGCTTTTAGAACCAAGCCAATAGTGCGACGGCTACTCGGGTTAATACAAAAAAATTTATTTGTTTTATGGTGGTAAGACAAATAAATTTTTTTAACAACTTATGGAGATGCAAATGAAAATATTGATCTTGGGAAGCGGTGGACGAGAATACTCTATTGCCCGTGCTATAAAAAATGAAGAAGAGGAGCATGAGCTTTTTTTCCAGCCTGGAAACGGTGCAACAAATAATCTTGGAACAAATCTCAATATCAAAGATTACAATGATTTGGCAGTATTTGCTAAAGAAAATGGGATTGATTTGACTATAGTAGGTCCTGAAGCGCCTTTGGTTGACGGTGTTGTTGATATATTTAAAGCAAAAGGTCTGACGATTTTCGGACCGAGTAAAGAGGCCGCTCAGCTTGAAGGTTCAAAAGTTTATATGAAAAACTTTTTGGCAAAATATGACATTCCGACAGCAAGATATATTGAGAGTGATTCGATTGAAGATTTGTTTAAATTTACCAATTCGTTGTCTGTGCCCATAGTTGTCAAAGCGGATGGGCTATGTGGCGGAAAGGGTGTCATCATTGCACAATCCCATGATGAGGCAAAAAAAGCAATTTCTGAGATGCTCAGCGGAAAAAGTTTCGGTGATGCAGGTAAAAAAGTAATCGTTGAAGAGTTCTTAGACGGGTATGAACTCTCTATGTTTGCGGTGTGTGACGGGAAAGATTATATTCTGCTTCCGGCTGCACAGGATCATAAACGCCTGCTTGACGGTGACAAAGGTCCAAATACAGGCGGTATGGGTGCCTATGCCCCGACACCGCTTGTAGATGAAGCGCTCTACCAAAAAGTACGAGAGCGTATTATCCGTCCGACACTTGAGGGAATGCAACAAGAGGGTGCACCGTTTGAGGGTGTACTTTTTATCGGCATTATGGTGGTAAACGGTGAGCCAATCACTTTGGAGTTTAATGTGCGTTTTGGAGATCCTGAGTGCGAAATTTTAATGCCGCTAATGACCTCAAGTGTCTCTGATATGTTTTACAAAGCGGCAACAAACCGTTTGGGTGAGATAAAAGTAGAGTTTTCAGACCAGTATGCTGTGGGGGTTGTCATGGCAAGTGAAAACTATCCCTACGGACCATCGACACCGGCGGAAATTATTCTGGATGATGTCAAGCACAAAGAAATAGCAGAAAATACACATATATCCTTTGCAGGCGTTACAATGGAAGATGACAAACTCTATGCCACAGGCGGACGTGTTTTGGTTTGTGTCGGCTTGGGTGAGAGTATCAAAGAGGCACGTGACAGAGCCTACATGAGATGTGGACAGGTTCATTTTGCAGGAAAAAAACTTCGTACAGATATCGCCTACCAAGCTCTTTAGGAATATGAATTTTGAATGAAGAGATTGAAAAACTTCTTAACCGAGAACATTTACAACTCGCCTCTATTAAAAAAAGGGCAATGGCATTTTTTATAGATGAAATGCTTCTCTCTTTTTTGCTTATTATCGCAATGTCTGATTCATTTGCAAATGCACAAACTGTGAAAGATATTATTGTACTGACAAATACTTATGTCATGCAGTATATTGTGATGAAAATCGTCTATCAAACTTTTTTTGTTATGCAGTATGGTGCTACTTTGGGAAAATTGGCAATGAAAATAAAGGTTATTGATGTGCGAACATTGGATAATCCGAACTTTGCAGTAGCACTCAACAGGGCAGTTTTCAGGATTATCAGTGAAATGATTTTTTATCTGGGTTTTTTATGGGGAATGTTTGATCCAGCGCGTCAGGCATGGCATGATAAAACCGCAAAAACTTTGGTGATAGATGCTTAAATATTTTCTTTTTTCCCTTCTCGCATGTGTGAGTATTCTGATTGCAGATGACAAGATTGAAATATATGCATCATCTGTCAAATCGAAAGACAATGTTGTTCATGCGGATGGAGGAGTCAGTGTTGTCTACAAAGATTATTTTTTAACTGCTCAAAGAGCAGTGTATAATCGAAAAACGCAAGATTTAGAACTCTTTGGAAAAGTACGGCTCAACCATAACAAAAAGTATAAAATACTCGGAAAATATGCAAAACTCAATTTGGCAAAAAAAGAGCGTTATTTTAAGCCGCTTTATCTGCTCGAGAACAAATCTGATGTCTGGATCAGTGCAAATGAAGGTGAATCCAAAGGAGCACTGTTGGATATCACTTCAGGTTCAGTCAGTGGATGTGATCCTGTAGATCCTTTATGGACAATGGAGTTTTCTTCATCAGATTATAATGCAGACTCAAAATGGATTAACTTATACAACGCACGTCTTTATATTTATGACATACCGGTATTTTACACGCCATATTTCGGTTATTCTTTAGATACAACACGAAGAACGGGGCTTCTCAAACCATCGTTTGGTATATCTTCAACAGAAGGGTTTTATTATGAACAGCCCTTTTATATTGCGACACAAAACTGGTGGGATTTAGAGATAAACCCACAAATCAGAACCACAAGAGGAAAAGGAGTCTATACTACTTTCAGATTTGTGGACTCTACTGTATCGCACGGAGAATTCAGAGCAGGATATTTTAAAGAAAACGAGGACTATTATGTAACATATAATCTGCAAAACCAGTCTCATTACGGATTTAATTTTAAATATGACAATACAAATCCTCTGAACCAATGGTTTGGACTTCAGCTGACTGGACAGTCCGGCATATATGCAGATATTAACCATATGAATGATGTTGACTACATTAACCTTGCACAAAACAACAATGCACTGCAGCAGGCAACCGCAACACAGGTACTTTCACGGGTGAATGCTTTTTATAATACGAATGATAACTATATAGGCGCCTATTTTAAATATTATGAAGATTTGACACTTCAGACAAATGACAATACGCTTCAGAAGCTTCCAACTGTCCAATACCATCATTATGTAGATACTTTTTTAAAAGATCATTTTCTGTACTCATTTGATGTGCAAAGTAATAATATACAAAGAATCATAAACAAAAAAGTAATTCAAACAGATGTAAATTTGCCTGTAACATTTCAGACACCATTGTTCGGTGAATATATCAATCTTTCATACAACGCAAATCTGTATCTGCAACATTCTCAATTTAGCGGACATGAACAAAATCCAATTCCGGGTTTTGAATATAATGACGGTTTTTATGCCAGTAACTACCATAGTGTTGCTGTTGCAACACAGTTGACAAAGGCATATAAAAATTTTAGTCATGTTGTGGGCTTTGAAGTGCGTTATAACGCGAAAGGCTGGAGTAAAAAAGATGGTTTTTATCAGGATAATATGGACTACTGTTCAGATTTTACAAATAAGGCAGATCCAAATTATGCCCAAAGATGTGAGTTTTATAATATTGCCACAATTCAGAATGATACACAGATAAACTTTCAGCAGTATTTTTATGACAGTTCTGCACAGGAGATTGTTTATCACAGACTCTCCCAAAATATCTCTTACGAAAATACAAAAGAGCGGTATGGGGATTTGGAAAATGAGCTTGATTATAAAATAACAAGTTTTTTGTCCTATTACAATAACATGTTTTACAATTATAAAGAGAAGAAGTTTTCAAAGATTTTGAATCAAATTTCATTGAACAGGTATGGGTTGAACATTTCACTGTCACATTTGTATAAAAATACTTTTTTGCCAAAAACAGCGACATATACACCATATACAAGTTATCTGACCTCAAATGTAAAATATACTTACAATAGGCATTATTCTTATAATACAAGCTATAATTACGATTTAGAATCAAAAGAAAGAAAAAGTTTCTCTTTCGGATTTTTGTACACAAAGCGATGTTGGGATTTTGGAGTGCAGTACACCGAAAACAACAGACCTGTCTTGACTACAGTCGGAAGTACCACTTCCTCTGTGTATGACAGATTTATTTATTTGACTATAATTTTAAAACCGTTAATGAAAGCAAATGCCGGCAGCTCTTTTCTTTCATACAAGTTGCCAAATGATACAAAATAGGATGCAAAAAGATGCAAAAGTATAAGCATATTTTACAAGACAGAGAAGATGCGGCACAAAAGCTCCGTGATGTACTGCCTATGCAAAAATTAAAAGAAGAAGCATGGAATATTGTTGCAGTGTCAAAAGGCGGACTTGAATTGGCCTCACTGATAAAAGGCAAGTTGAAAAATAATTTGGAAATTCTTTTTTTAGAAGCAATTATGGCACCAAACAATCCTGAGTGCGAAGTTGCCAGAGTCAGTGAGACAGAAGAGATTGTACTCAATGAAGAGTTGATTAATGCTTTTGAAATACAGTATGATTATATCTACGGAGAAGCTCATAGAAAGCATGAAGAAGATATACTTAGCTATATATATAAGTATCGCAAGGGAAGACCGTTTCCTCTTATGAAAAACAAGATTGTTTTATTAGTAGATGAGGGAAGTGAGACAGGAAGCAAGTTTATGACTGCACTCAAAACAGTTTTGGCACAAAAACCAAAAGCAGTTTATATTGCCAGTCCTGTGCTGCCAAGAGATGTTTTAGAATTGTTAGAAACGTTCGTAGATGATATATTTTTTCTTTACGACATAGATGACTATGTAGAAACATCACTCTATTATAAGAATTTAACAATAATGGACGATGAAGAAATAGAAGAAATACTCAGTAAAGATTTAAAGGATAACAGATGACGTATGATGTAAAATTAGAATTAGAAAATAGAGTAGAAGAGTACTCCTTTGGCGATGTTGCCAAACAGGCAAACGGTTCTGCATGGCTTAAATCAGGTAAAACTGTAATATTGGCTACTGTAGTAATTGATGAGACTGAAATTGTCAAAGACGATTTTTTGCCTTTGACTGTGCAGTATATAGAAAAAACCTATGCAGCCGGAAAAATTCCGGGAGGATTTTTCAAACGTGAAACAAAACCGAGTGATTTTGAAACTTTGACATCACGAATAGTGGACAGAAGTCTGCGTCCTTTGTTTCCAAAAGGATTCGGACATCCGACACAAATTACCATTATGGTTTTTTCAGCAGATGCTGAGTCTGATATGCAGGTCCTTGCTCTTAATGCCGCTTCTGCGGCACTTTTTACTTCGGACATAGATATAAACAGCAGTGTATGTGCGGTGCGTGCGGCAAAAGTAGACGGAGAGCTTGTACTGAATCCTACACTTTCACAGTTAAAAAACTCTACATTGGATTTGTATCTTTCTGGAACGAAAAAAGATTTGCTGATGATAGAGATGCGTTCTATCGGCAGTGAAAAGGTTGAGGTTGAAGAGACATACGAGCCGATGCTTGACCCGATGATGGATCCGAGTCTTGGCACAATAGTTGTAGATACACATGTATCCAATGCAATGCCTGAAGATGAATTAATAGAAGTGCTTGATAAAACCGAAAAAATCCTTTTTGCATCCAATGTTGAATATGAAGTGGCATTTGGACCGTACCAAAAAGAGATAAAACCTTTGGAGCTCAAAACAGACGGTTTAAATGAAGAGATGGTGGCCTTTGTGAAAGAGCGTCATATGCAAGATATCATAGCAGCAATGAATCAAATGGCAAAATCTGAACGCTCAACAGCTTTGAGAAATTTAAGAAAAAGAATTCTTACCAATAATCTGGAGTGGGATGAGCTTGAGCTTAAAGCGGCAATAGAAGCAGTCAAAAAAGAGCAGGTGCGTGCACAGATACTCAATGAGAAAGTGAGAGCTGACGGACGTACACTGACAGAAATACGTCCTATCAATATTGATACAAATGTATTGCCTGCTGCGCATGCTTCTTGTCTCTTTACACGTGGACAGACACAGGCTCTTGTTGTTTTAACAATGGGCGGACCAAAAGATGCACAGATGTTTGAAGGTCTGACAGATTCCGGCACGCAAAATGAAAACTTTATGGTGCATTATAACTTCCCCGGATTTTCGGTAGGGGAAGCTTCTCCTATTATGGGAACAAAAAGACGTGAACTCGGACACGGAAATTTAGCAAAACGTGCACTTGAACCGATTCTTGATCTTGATGGACAGACTGTTCGTCTTGTGTCTGAAATACTGGAGTCGAACGGTTCTTCTTCAATGGCTACAGTATGTGGTGGATATCTGGCACTCAAAGCTGCAGGGCTTGAGACAAGTGATACAGTTGCAGGTATTGCCATGGGTATGATAAGCGAAGGAGAGCGTTATGCAATTCTTTCTGATATTATGGGTCTTGAGGATCATGACGGAGATATGGACTTCAAGGTTACCGGCTCAAAAGAGGGCATTACCGCTATGCAGATGGATATCAAACTCGGTGGTGTGAGTCTGAATATTTTAAAAGAAGCACTGTATCAGGCAAAAGAGGGGCGTGCACATATTATTGATATTATGCTTGATGCCGAGTCTAAAATAGAATTTAATGACGGCGTCTTGCCTGTTACTGAATTTTTTCATATAGATCCGGGATTTATCGGCGAAATCATAGGGCAGGCAGGGAAGACAATTCGTGAAATGATTGAAAAATTTGAAGTGGCGATAGATATCGATAAAAAAGAGGGAAAAGTTAAAATTACCGGTAAAAACAAAAATGGTGTAGAGGGAGCAAAAGAGCATATTCAAAAAATTGTCAATGCACCGAAAAAAGAAAAAATAAAATATGAAGTAGGTGGGAAATACGAAGGGACTGTGAAAAAAATTGTTGACTTTGGTGCTTTTATAGAGTTGCCTGACGGAACAGACGGGCTGTTACACATATCTAAACTTTCAAAAGACAAACGTGTGGAGAATGTAAGCGATATTTTAAGTGAAGGCGATAAAATAAAGGTAGAAATTTTAGAATTTAAAGGAAATAAAATATCTTTAGGTCTTG
>JALSKR010000256.1 GCA_026988735.1 Sulfurimonas sp. | reverse complement strand
TCTTGTTCACGCTTCAATACCAAAGGATCGCCAGGACCATTTGACAAAAAGACACCGTCAATCAGTTTCGCCTGATATTTTTCAATCAAATCCTCTGCAATAAAATCATTTGGCACTACTTCTACTTCTATACCTGCACTGACAAGTTCATTTAATATATTACGCTTGACACCAAAATCTATAACAACAATTTTTGCCTCTGCTTTTGGAGCCTCATCATACTTGAATGCTCTGTAGGAAAATGTACTTGAAGTATGCTGGTATGGCTCTTTTGTACTCACCTGCTCGATGTAATTCACATCTTCTATACGGGGAGAACTTTGGAGAATTTTTTTCAACTCTTCTTTGTCACTGACTTTTGTTGAAGCAACCATCATCATGGAACCCTCACTTCGAAGCATCTTTGTCAGATATCTGGTATCAATATCACAGATTCCCATCACATCATTGTCTGTCAAAAAATTATGAAGAGAATTCTGGGCTCTGAAATTTGAATAACGCCCCTGATATTTTCTTACTATCATTCCTTTGGCATGTGCTTTTACACTTTCCATGTCCTGCTCATTCACACCGACATTTCCGATTTCCGGCATAGTAAAAGTAACGAACTGTCCGGCATAAGAGGGGTCACTCATAATTTCCTGATAGCCGCTCATAGAAGTATTAAAAACTATCTCTCCCACCTCTGTTTTGTCTGCACCAAAACTGTTTGCTTCTAAAAAAGTACCGTTTTGCAGATATATCCAGGCTTTTTTCAATGTAGTGCTCATGCGTTTACTCCATTCCTCTTTTCATTAATTCTTCTCTGTAAAGTTTTTCATGCAATATGTCAAATTCATCAGTACCGGGAATAAATTTTCTTTTATAAGAACGAATCTTATCCATAACTGCATCTTCAATTTCAGACGCATCGGCAATAAACGATGTTATGGCATTGTAAATAATATTTTTGATTCTGTTTTCTGTCACTTCAAAATGAATCAAATCTTCCTCATAAAGTTCATCAAGTATTTTGTGGGATATATCAGAGTAGCGTTCTTCATAATCTAAAATTACTCCATATTCAGGAGCCAGTTTTTTCTTAATCATAAAAAAGAGCTGTCTTTCATCAGCAAGCATAAACTCAATCTCTTCCTCATTATCCACACAAATCTCATCTACTTTTTTCTCTAAAGCCATCTCCTGCTTTACATTTTCTTCTAAAACTTTCTGTGCTTCAAGTGCAACACTTTCAAGCCCTTTTGTCATTGTAACAGCACCACTTTTGTTTAAATCAACAGCAATTTTATTTGCGATATGGGGAATAGTTTTAAGAGATATTTTCATAGATTCAGCCTGCTTATTAATTAGATTTAAGTATTTTACAATTATTTAGCTAATAGTTGCGTTAACTCTGATGCTTTTTTCGGATCCATCTTGGTTAGTATTTTTCCTACTACCTTTGGCTTTAATGATTGCAATATTGCAGCTGCTTCTTTTTTGTCCATATCAGAAAGCACATTGGCCGCTGCACCTGCCTTCATTTTTGCAAATGTTTGCGATATTTTATTCATTTTGATAGACTGCAGTTCTTTTAGTATTTGCGTGTTTTTTGCAAGCATTTCTTGAATATTTTTTTCTTTTTGGCTTACTTCTGCAAGTTTGGCATTTACTTCTTCTTCTTTCAAAGCCAGCTTTGCCTCTTTTTTTTTCAGCAGCTCTTCTGTGGCTGTTTTTAAAGCATTGAGTGCCTGTTTTTGTTCATCTATACGTTCAAGTTCCACCAAAAGTTCATTTTTTCTCTCTTTAAATATTTGCGTACATTCAAAAAGTTTGTCGCTGTTTTGCATCGAAAAAAGTGAAGAGTAAAGCAGTCCAATGAGTAAAATATATTTCAAGAGGCTTCCTTGTTTTTGTTTGTATATGTCATTATGGCAATTTCATCCAAATCTTTGGCCTCTTGAATTTTTATTTTTTTGAGAGCTTTTTGCATCTCTTCATACTCCAGATATTTGTACTTTTCATACTCTATCATATCTTTTTTGAGTTGTTCTTTTGCCTGTTGAACTTCTTTTTTTGTATATGCAAGCCACTCTTCATTATGTTGTATAATGGCTCTTTGTGCATCAAAAAGCGCTCTGTTTGCCATAAATTCTGCTATTTTTCCATGAGAAGGGAGAGAAATATCGTGCAAAAATGCCAAGGAGTCTTCAAGCGCTTTTTTTGCTTTTTTCAGATTTGCATTTGCCTGTTGTAAAATACGTTCACTCTTTTGCATAATGTTTTTCTTTACATGTACCAAAGATGTGAAACGTGTTTTCAAATATAAGTCCTTATAAAATGATTGTATCTTCTCTTTCAGGTGATGTAGAAATTATACCGACTTTTGTTTTACTTATCTCTTCAATCAGTTTGACATAATCCTGTGCAGAAGCTGGCAGTTCCTCAAATGTTCTAGCTCCTACAGAGTTATCCCACCCTTTAAATGTTTTGTAAACCGGTGTAACATTTTCCAAATCAATCGGCACATAGTCTATTGTCTTGCCCTTGTATTCATAGGCAACACACACTTTGACCTCATCAAAACCGTCAAGCACATCCAGTTTCATCAATGCAAGTTCATCACATCCGTTTAAACGGCTTGCATATCTTGTCGCTACAGCATCAAACCAGCCGCATCTTCTTGCTCTGCCGGTCGTTGTTCCAAACTCATTACCCTGCTCTCCAAGACGCTTGCCGGCTTCACCGAGATCTTCACTTGGAAACGGGCCGTTGCCAACACGTGTACAGTAGGCTTTGACTATTCCTGTCACCTTGCCGATATCTTTGGCATTAAGCCCCAGTCCTGTACATGCTCCGGCACTGACAGTTGATGAAGAGGTCACATACGGATACGTTCCGTGATCAATGTCAAGCATAGTTCCCTGTGCGCCTTCAAGCAGTACACGCTTGTTTTCATCGTCAAGTGCACGCCATACCATCTGTGTTGTATCTGTTATGAATGGTGCTAGTTTTTCTTTAAAACCTTCAAGTTCAGCCAAAAGCTCTTCTTTTTTCGGTGCATGCAGATCCATCACATCAAAAATAGGCTTGTTTTGCTCAAAATAATCCAAAATAGTCTGGCATAATTTTTCAGGATTCAAAAGCTCACCCACACGATGTCCGATACGGTTAATTTTGTCACTGTAGGCAGGTCCTATCCCTTTTCCTGTTGTGCCAATCGCTTTGTCACCTTTGAGTTTCTCTTTTGCCTGGTCAATCTGTGCATGATATGCAAGATTAAGGTGTGCTTTGTCAGAAATATAGAGACGACCCTCAAGGTTTTCAAACTGCTCCATCTCTTTAATAATGGAAGAGGGTGAAAGGACAATACCGTTACCGACAACATTGACAGCTTTGGGGTTTAGTACACCTGAGGGAATCAAGTGCAGTGCATATTTTACACCGTCTACCCAAATTGTATGCCCTGCATTGTGTCCGCCTTGGGAACGGCAAACCATATCATACTCCATAGCAAGCTTATCAACTATCTTGCCTTTGCCTTCATCTCCCCATTGAATTCCTACAATCACATCTGCTTTATTTGTATACATATTTTTTCTATTCCTCTTTTTTTATTGCTCTAACGCTTCACACAAAGTATCTGTATAAATTGCAAACCCTACAGATGTCAAGTCTGCATCTTTGTATCTTCCGCCGCGTGCATATACTTCATTGCCGACTATACATCTAAAAAACAGCTCATCATAATAGAGCATCTTTGCATAATACAGTGGTGCCAAAACAGCATTGTCACAGGCAATCTCAGCGCACAGGTCTTTCATTTTTTGCAACTCTTTTTTTATTGCATCAGGTACTTTGTCTATCACATCATCTATCTGATCCACATACTGCAGATAAACAAGCTCGCTCAGCCACTCTACTTTGAGGTTCAAAAATTTGTCAATGTTAATATGCCTGAAATCATCTATAGTGAGTTCATCAAACATTGCAACCAAAAGTTCCGGTATTTTTATATTTGAAATCTGCATTAAAGGCTTTACATGTAACTGCTCAAAAATTTCTGTTGCAAGCGTTGCTACAGACGAGAGTTTTTTCTCACCCATAAACTCTACACCAACTTGATACTGTTCATTTGTCGGGTAGGTAAATACAGGCTGAATGTAAAACCATTTTTTCTGTTTTGTATTGCTTCCGAGTCTTTTTTCTATAATACGCACCACATCTATTGTTGAATCCGCACGCAAAGAAAGTGCATTGTTTTTTTCATCATTGATACGTATCAGTTCTCTCTCATCTGCAATACTTTTATGCTGATGATACGAAAAAATCGGTGTAACAATCTCTTCATATCCATTGGCATCAAGAATATCACTTGCAATCTTTTCTATATGGCGTTTTATCTTTGCAGATTTACCGAAATAGAGTTTTGAACCGTTTGGTATTTCATGTTCAAGTATCATCTATATCTCTTTCTTTTCTAATGCCGTTTTAAAGTACACTTCATTAAAAACTTTTGCAGCGGTTCCCGCATATTCCAAGCGGCCCAAGCGGTGCAAAATAAGTTCTATGGCATTAACAACCCAGATTGATTCATACGGTGCAATCAGTCCCATCTGGTTTATACGAAAGATTTTTCCTTTGAGATGATCCTGTCCGCCGGCTACATTGACACCATACTCTTCTTTTAAGGCTGAGCGGATTTTTGCAGCATCTTTATCATCAATCGTTGTCATACTTTTTGCAGGTACTTTCGGATAAGAGTGCAGTCCAATTGCTTCAAGTGCCGTTTTAGTGGCTTTTGCGCGTCTTGCTGTGTTGCAGTACAGCACTCCGAATCCGCCCTCTTTTTTTATCGTTTCCAAAACTTCCAAAAGTCCGATGATAAGTGTTGTGGCAGCTGTATACGCAGTTGTATTCTGACGCTGTTTTTTAATCTCGGATGCCAGGTTGAAATAGTATCCTTTTCCTTCACCGATTTTTTCTATTGCTGCGTTTGAGAGTCCTATGATAGCAAGACCGGGAGGCAGCATCAGTGCTTTTTGACTGCCTGCAATCAAGGCATCAATATTTGTCACATCTATTCGCTCAACACCTACAGCGGTAATACCGTCTGCAATAATCATAATATCCGGATTGACTTTCTTCACAGCCTCAGCCAACTCTTCTACAGGATGACGAAGTCCGCCGGCACTCTCGCTTATCTGCACGGCAATAGCATCAATGTCACTGTTTGCCTCTACCGCTGCAACAACATCTGCAACACTTACAGGCGTATCCCATTCATTTTTTATCTCAACATTTTTGAGTCCGTGTGCCTTTGCTATTTTTCCAAAACGCTCACCGAACTTTCCTGAGTTCACATTTAACAATGTGTTTTTACACAGATTTGTAACAGTCGCTTCCATTGCGCCTGTTCCGCTTGATGCGATCATCACAACTTCATCCGTAGCAAAAAGTTCAAAAAGATGCTCACGTGTTTTTTCAAAGACAGCTTCAAATTCAGGCGTACGATGGTGCATTGTCTCAGCGCTCATGGCATCACGAACATTTTGAGGAACTGGAGTAGGACCGGGTGTAAAAAGTAACATATGTAATTTCCTATTGAGTTTTAGGTTGTTTAAAAATAAAACCTCGTATTATATCGAAATAAGTTTAAATTTCTAGAAAAGGTTTTTTATGACGCTCTTTGACTCTGTTTTACTGGGTATTATTGAAGGTTTTACCGAATTTCTACCTATCTCTTCTACCGGTCATCTGATTGTTGCCAGCCAATTTTTGGGTATAGATCAGACAAATGTCACAAAAGCCTATGAAGTCATCATACAGTTTGCTGCCATTTTAGCTGTTGTTCTCAACTACAGAGAAAAGTTTACATTCAAACATATTTCTTTATGGACAAAAGTTTTTCTTGCCTTTTTACCTATAGGTATTGTCGGCTTTATTTTTTCGCATCAAATCAAAGAACTCTTCAGCATTACTATTGTGGCTGTAATGTTCATCATCGGCGGGGTTGTCTTCTTGATTGTTGAAAAGTTTTACATTCCACAGGAAAAAGAGATGATACAGGATGTCGAAGATGTCACACTCAGACAAGCCCTGTGGATAGGCATTGCACAGATTTTTGCCCTCATCCCGGGAACCTCACGTGCGGGAGCTACCATTATAGGTGCACTTTTGGTCGGTTTGGACAGAAAAGCAAGCGCAGAGTTCAGCTTTTTGCTTGCCTTTCCCGTTATGAGTGCTGTCAGCGGATATGACCTGCTTAAACATTACAGTGAATTTTCCTCTGCAAACATGGAGGCTTTGGCTGTCGGCTTTTTTGTAGCTTTTGTTGTTGCCTACCTGACAATCAAACTTTTTTTAAAATTTTTGGAAAAATTCACCTTTGTAGCCTTTGGTGTTTACAGAATTCTTTTCGGTGTGATACTTTTAACGCTATTTAACTAGTGGTACACTTTTTGCTCTCTTTTTCCTGTTAGACATTTTAATGGACAAGGAAGTATCATGCAAAGAATCAGCAGATATCACGACCGCTTGCATTCATTACTACACAAATTGGAAAAAACATTCTATCTTGCAAGCCGTAAGTTTTTATAAACTTTTTAAAATTTTACCTGCCAGCTTTAAAGCTTGGGAGCGGTGAGAGAGTTCTTGTTTGACTTTCTCATCCAATTCACCGAGTGTTTTTTCGTATCCGAGCGGAATGAACATCGGGTCATATCCAAAACCGCCATCCCCTCTTACCTCAGTGATTGCCTCTCCGTGCATCCATCCGTGCACTGTTTTTTCAATGCCTTTTGTCACAATTGCAATGGCTGCCGTATAATGTGCAGGCGAACTTGTCACACCTTTTGCCTGAATATCTTGCATTAGTTTTCGCAGATTGTCTTTGTCGTCTGCACCTTCTCCTCCGTATCTGGCACTGTAAATTCCCGGAGCACCTCCAAGAACATCCACACTTATACCACTGTCGTCAGCCAGTACAACTGCATTTTCATCTCCCAGGGCTTTGTAAACCGCGCGTGCTTTAATCAGTGCATTTTCCTGAAATGTATCGGCATCTTCTATGATTTCAAAAGCATCTATTAAATCTGTATAAGGCACAACTTCATATTCATTGCAAAGTTCTTTTATTTCTCTTACTTTTCCCTTGTTTGATGTTGCTAAAACCAGTTTTTTCAATTTTTTTCCTTAAATTATCTTTTAAATTATATTATTTATCTTTTGCAAATCAATTATAAATAATAGTTGCTCTATAATTCTAAAATTATACAACAAAACAAAAGGATTTATATGTTCAAGAAAGTTTTACCCCTCTCAAGTATTCTTTTTCTCAGATTTTTAGGACTTTTTCTCGTTTTACCGGTTCTTTCCGTTTATGCACTTGATTTAGAAGG
>JALSKR010000255.1 GCA_026988735.1 Sulfurimonas sp. | reverse complement strand
ACTGAAGTACGGGTTCCGAAAAAACTGCAAAATATCCAACTTAGATACCATAAAGTTTTTCATTAAAGTGTCGAATTATACATAATTTGGGTTTACCCTATCAAAACATTTTTCTCTATTATCTTCATTTCTCTGTCAAAATCATACACAATAATCTCTCCGGTTGGTATTTCAAACTGAACTATCTCTTGTGGAGTCATCTGTTCAAGCTCCATTACTAAGGCACGTAAAGAGTTGCCGTGTGCGGAGATTAACACTGTTTTTTCTTTTTGCAGTTGTGGAACAATCTGCTCTGTGTAGTACTCCAACACTCTTTTTTTTGTATCCTTGAGAGACTCATGCAGCGGTAACAGTTTTTTATCAATGTTTGCATATTTTTTGTCATTCCATACACATCTCTCATCCTTTACATGTAAAGGTGGTGGCGCTACATCATAGCCTCGTCTTACGGCTAAAAACTTCTCATCTCCATACTCCTTTTTGACCGCATCTTTGTCTCTGCCCTGCCAGTCCCCATAAT
The DNA here is from genome assembly GCA_026988735.1 of Sulfurimonas sp. Taxonomy (GTDB): domain Bacteria; phylum Campylobacterota; class Campylobacteria; order Campylobacterales; family Sulfurimonadaceae; genus Sulfurimonas. Next base: position 6,972 of record JALSKR010000255.1, on the reverse strand, counting down.
GCCTTTCATTGAGTTTATAACTTTTTAACATATCAATATGCTCCCACTCCAACTCCTGCAGCGCTATCTGGGCTGTATGAATAGCACGTTTGAGCCATGAAGTAAAGCAGATATGAGGATAGATACTGTTCTTTTTTAAAAGGAGTCCGGCTTTTTTTGCTTCATTTCGTCCCTGCTGACTCAAATCAACATCCGTCCATCCCGTGAAAATATTTTTTTGGTTATATACACTTTGTCCGTGACGTACCAAAACCAACCTTGCTTTACTCATCTTCATCTCCCAAATTTTCCGCAAAATAAGAACTTCTTACCAAAATACCTGAGGCTACTGCACGAAATCCCATACTCAGTGCCTCTTCTTTCATCTCATCAAAAAACTCCGGCGGGTAGTATTTTTCTACCTTATGATGTTTTTGTGTCGGTTGCAGATACTGTCCCAGTGTCAATTCACTCACACCGACATCCAAAAGTTCCTGCATTGTTGCCAGCAGCTCTTCTTTCGTTTCGCCAAGTCCGCACATCAAAGAGGACTTTACATGTAAAGGTGAATTTGTAGCATAATACTGTAAAACTTTTAATGAACGGTCATAATCACTCTGCGGACGTACGCTTTTACTCAGTCGTCTCACGGTCTCTTGATTGTGTGCCAGTTTGTCTGCACCGCTTTTTATGACTCTCTGCAGAGCATTTTTATTGTATTTGAAATCAGGCGTTAAGAGTTCTACTTTTATTTTCGGATTTTGTTCTTTTATTGCCTGTACACAGCGTGCAAAATGCTCAGACCCGTAATCTTTTAAATCATCCCTGTCCACCGACGTTATCACAACATACTGCAACTCTAACTCTTTTATAGCCTTTGCCAGACGTTGAGGTTCACTCCCCTCAACATCCCTGCCATGACCTGTTTTTACATTGCAAAAAGTGCAGGCTCTTGTGCAGGTATCGCCTAATATCATAAATGTAGCACTGTTTCGCGCATAGCACTCTGCCCTGTTTGGACAGGCTGCCTCTTCGCATACTGTTGTGAGTGAATTTTTTTCTAAAACATCTTGCATATTTTGTAAAATCTCTGGTGCGGGTGCTTTTACTTTTGGTTTAAACTGCATCTTCAAAATGTTTTCCTATGAAGTGTATCATCTGCGCATTTACCTCTTCTGGCGTGAGTCTCAATCCTTCATTTTTTAAAGAGGTCGGTACAATGTTTTCTAAGTTACAAGGCGAAACCTGTGAATGAAAGTCCAGATCCACATTAACATTCAAAGCGACACCATGAAGAGAAACCCCTCTGGAGTAGCGAAATCCCAAAGAGGCAATTTTGCGGTTTTGTATATAAAAACCGGGCTTGTTTTTGTCATATTTGACCTGCGGCAGATTTTTCATAAAAAAACTCTCAAAAGCATCAAGAACTTTTTTATAAAATCGTGCTGGCTGTTGTACCTGAAAACAAAAGTAGTAAATGTTCTGTCCCTTAGAGTGACAGGTGATAGAACCGCCTCTGTCACTTTGCAGCGTTGGCACATCAAACTCTTTTTTCTCATCACTCCCCAGTGTAAAAACTGCAGGATGCCAACAGAGTATCAGATGATTTTGTCCGTCTTGCTGTGCCTTTACATGTAAAGCGTCCATCTGCTCTCTCGCCTTTGTATACTCTGTTTCACCCCAATTGTGCAGTATCATAACTTAAAAAATGTTCTCTCTAATGCTTCACTGAATGTAGGATGTCCAAAAATCGTTCTTTTTGCCTGAGTAGCATCCATTTCACCAGCCAAACTCATACCGACAATAGCTGCCAGTTCTTCTGCATTTGGCGCCAAAATTTCGGCACCGAGTATAAAGCCTTCTTTGTCTGTATAAGTAATCATCACTCCTTTTGTGGCATGATTTTGTACTGAATATGGAAAATGGCTCAAAGGAACAACGCTTGATATTTGAGCATCAGTGTTTCCTACTACAGCATAGCTCATAGGCAGAGTATGAATAAATTTTATAACATGATCAAGATTTAAAGGACGCGGATTTTTTTCCAAGATACGCTCTACCACATTTAACACTTCTGCTCTTGTAGCATGGGCAAGTTGGAGTTTGCCATTACAATCACCTATGGCATAATGTTTTGGCAGTGTTGTCTCAAAAAATCTGTCAGTCACAATGCCTTTTTCCACTTTTATCTCTTTACATGTAAGAAAGTCAACATTTGGCCTGCGTCCCGCTGCAACAAGCAAAACAGGCATATACATACTGTTTTTGTCTTCAAAAGTAATATGCACACCTTTTTTTGTGCTTTTTGCTGTTTGTATGGAGTGCTCGGCTAAAAGTGTCACACCTATTTTTTCAAGCTGCTTTTGCAGGGCATTTTGTATAAGAGGATTTGCTCTTTTTTGAATTGTATCTTCTCTGTAAATAAGTGTCACAGCAACACCGCTTGTTGCAAAAAAGCTTGCCATTTCCAGACCTATCGCACCCGAACCGTATATGGCAATTTTTTTAGGCAGTTCTTGCATCATTAAAACTTCATCACTGACAATAATATCTTTTGCATTATACTCTATACCCTCAGGAATAAAAGGAGAGGAACCCGTTCCCATAATGATATACTCGGCTTCAAGCGTTTTACCGTTTACCTCAACCCTATGCGGCTCTTTAAGCTTTGCTTCACCCTCTATCAAATCTACATGAGAGCACTGTTTCTTGATTGCCTGCCATGCGTTTTCTATCAGATCTGTTTTTTTCCCAAAAAGCATTTGCATTGAGAGAGCTGTTTGCCCCTCTAAAATATCGCTTGTACTCTCATACACAACATTGGCATAGTGTAAAAACATCTTCGAGGGAATACACCCCTTATGCAGGCACACACCGCCGAGCTGTGTCATATCTTTTTCAATGAGAGCCACTTTCTTTCCCTCTTTGGATGCTACAATGGCTCCCGCATAATTGAGTCCGCCGCCGATAAAAATTATGTCATACATATTTAGTCCTTAAACTGAAGAGGATTTTGTACTTCTTGTTTGAGATCCTGCATAAAAAGTGCTGCCTCGTAACCGTTTATGAGCCTGTGGTCAGCTGTAAGTGTTACCGATATTTGTCCATCTTTCAAGCCCCCGATTGCCACAATCCCTGCATCATTTTTGTTTATCATTGCATCAAAAGGTTCTACACCAAGCATGCCCAAATTTGATATACCAAAACTTGAGCCCTGCATATCCTGCGCACTAAAAGATTTCTCTTGAAGTTTTGTTTTAAAACTGGCAAGTTCTTTTGCAATATCTGCTATCGCGCGTTTGTTGGCATCTTTTACAACCGGCATATAGAGATTTTTTGCATCTGCTACTGCCACAGCGATGGAAGCATTGGGGCTTATAATAAGTCTGTCATTTTGCAGACGTGAACGAAAAGCCTCATGTGTCATCATCACATTTGCAAAAATCTTTATCAACCATGCGGTAATGCTGTATGCGTCATGTTCTAAAAAAAGTTGTGCATCAATATGCTCATACAGATGATACACCGGTTTTTGTGCAGAAGCCGTCACATTGGCGATAATCGCCTTTTGCATCTGCGTCAAAGGCTGTGGCAGCGGTGTTTCATTCTTGTCAATAAACTCCTGCACTTCTGTTTCGTCTATTTTATGATTGAGTGCAAAACTTGCAATATCCAAGCCGTATTTATCTAAAAGAGATAATGCTTTTGGCGTAAAATAATGCTCTCTTAAGTACGCCTCAACATCCTTTACATGTAAGAGCTCTTTGGATGTTTTTTGCACAATTGTCTGCGTATCCACTCCATACTGTGCCGCTTTGGCTCTTGCTTTTGGAGATATACCGCCTGTTTCATCATCTGGATGATGTTTTGATAAAGCTATTTTGGGTTTTGTCTCTTTTGTAACTGCAGGCTTTGGTTGAGGCTTTTGTACAGGAGCTTTTTCTCTCTTCACAGGACTTGGCTCTTTTACAACTTTTTCACTCTTTTTTACAGGGCTTTCACTCTCATTGGCTTCTATAATGGCGATGACTTCTCCAACAGGAATGACATCACCCTCTTTTGCCCGTATCTCTGCAACAACACCGTTTTGAAAACTCTGCAACTCCATAATTGCTTTGTCACTCTCAACCTCGGCAATAACATCACCAACATTAACCTTTTGTCCCTCTTTGACTTTCCAGCTTATCAGCTTGCCCTCATCCATAGAGTCAGAGAGCTGGGGCATGACTATTTCATAACTCATTGTTTTTGCCCCATGCTATAATATCCTGCGCAATAGATTCCGGTGTAGGAATACTGGAGAGTTCCAAACTTCTGTTATAAGGAACAGGCACATCCTCTCCGGCTAAACGCAGTGGCGGAGCATCCAAGGCATAAAACATTTCTTCGGCTGCCCATGAAATTATCTGCGCACCGTAACCGCCTGTTTTATGGTCCTCTTCAACCATCACAAGGCGGGATGTCTTTTGTATGGATTCGATGAGTGTTTCATAATCTATCGGGTTTAAAGAGCATAAATCAATTACTTCGCAAGAACACCCCAATGCTTCTTCTATTTCAGGGACTGCAAGCATAACATCATCTACCATCTTCAGATAGCTCACTATCGTAATGTCACTGCCCTCTTTGGCAATTCTGGCCTGAAACGGGTCTAGTTTTTGCGCAAAATCTACTTCGCCTTTTTTGTTATACAGCAGTTCATGCTCTATAAACACAACAGGGTCATCTGACAAAATGGCATATTTAAGCGCATGGTAGGCGTAATTGACATCATTGACACTTAATACTCTCAGCCCCGGTACGGCAGACAACATCTGCTCGTAACTCTCACTGTGCTGGGCTGCAAGTTGACGGCTGACTCCTTGGGGAAAGCGTACAACCATAGGCAAAATAATTTTACCGTTACTCATATAATGCAGTTTTGCCATATGGTTGATGATCTGATCAAATGCAAGCAGCGAAAAATTTCCTGTCATCAGTTCAGCCACAGGACGAAGTCCCCCAATTGCCATTCCGACAGCATTTCCTACTATGCTTAATTCTGCTATGGGCGTATCTATGACTCTTTTTTCACCGTATTTTTCAACCAGTCCTTCGGTTACACGAAAACTGCCGCCATAGAGTCCCACATCTTCGCCAAGTGTTACGACACTGTCATCCGCGCTCATCACCTCATCAAGCGCCCTGTTTAAAGCTTCACGATACAACATTTTTATGCTCCTGATAAAATACATGCTCAAACAGAGCTTCTGGCTCCGGTTCGGGAGATTCTTCGGCATATTTGACAGCATCTTCCACTGCTTTTTGTGCTTTTATTTCTATATTTTGTATCTCTTCTTCTGTGCAGAGCCATTTTTCATGTAAGGCTTTTTTAAACTTTTCTATGGGGTCTCTTGCCTTACAGTGTGCCATCTCCTGTGCACTTCTGTAACTGTTTGCATCACTTACAGAGTGTCCCTCATATCTACATGTAAAGGCCTCTACAAAAACAGGGCCGTGTCCTGCTTCTATCTGTTTTCGTGCCTGACTTACTACTTCATAGACAGCTTCAGCGTCCATGCCATCTACTTCATATGTCGGCATATAGGGCTCTGCTTTTTTTGCCTGTTCTCTAAAAGGAGCAGTCCGCCTGATATTTGTTCCTATGGCATATTCGTTGTTTTCGCATAAAAAGAGGAGTGGGAGTTTGTGTGTTGCAGCAATGTTGAGTGATTCAAAAAAAGCGCCGCCGTTTGTAGCACCGTCACCAAAAATTGCCATAACGCCGTCATCATTTTCCTGTAAGGCTCTTGCATAAGCACAGCCTACTGCATTTGGGAGTTGTCCGCCGACAATAGCATCCCCGCCGTAAAAGTAGTGTGAGGGTTCAAAAAGGTGCATGGAACCGCCTTTGCCACCACTCACACCTGTACTTTTGCCAAAGAGTTCAGCCATAACCGCTTTTGGTTCCAACCCACGGCTTATTGCCATGATATGCTCACGATAGCCTGAAAAAATATCACCCTTTTCAAATGCCTTTATAGCACCGACACTCAGAGCTTCCTGTCCAATATCAAGATGTAAAAATCCGGATATATTGCCTTTCATATAGTTCTCTTTTGCGCCATACTCAAAAGCACGCCCAAGAACCATCAAATAATACATCTCTTCAGCAAGTAATTTATTCATCTTTTTGCCTTTATATATCGCTTTTAGTTATTGTATACCTTTTCGAGTAAACAGATGAAACTTTTTCAGCAAAATCTGCTTTCCGATTTCAACTCCCGGCTGATCATATGTATTGACACCCAGCATAATTCCGCATAAAGAAGTCAACAGTTCATAATACATAATGAGCTTTCCGATATTTTTTTCATTTAAAACATCCAGTGTAATTGCATCAACATTAATGCCCTCATTAACTATGCTCTCCTTTGTGGCTTCACACTCCCCGTCTATAAGCTCGTTAAAACTGTAACCGTTGATATAGTCTGTTTTTTCTAGAAATTTCAGTGAGATATTAGGCACTTTTATATCTTTTTCAAAATTATCCACTTTTATAAAAGTAACCGTTTTGTCTCTGGGACCCTGCATAATGAGTTGTAAAAATGAGTGTTGGTCAACCGAGCCAATATGCCCTATGGGCGTAAGCCCCGTATTATTTCCATGCCTGTCTATTTTTCCTAAAGATTCTCCCCACAACTGCACATACCATTTTGTAAAGTCCTCCAGGCAGTTTGCATAGGAAAAGAGTACATTTATCGGTGTCTCTTTTTTGTATTTTGTCAAAAGAGCTGCTTTTTTCAGTATATGATTCTCTTTTTTGGTAAAAAAATTCTCAGCCATCACAGAAGCACCCTCAAGAATACTTTTCATATCATACCCTGCCAGAGTAAGAGGCACAACCCCCACAGCACTTAAAACAGAAAATCGACCTCCGACATTTGCGGGAATGATAAAAGATTTAATACCGTAATAATTGGAAAATTTATGCAAAACTGAATTTTCATCCGT
>JALSKR010000254.1 GCA_026988735.1 Sulfurimonas sp. | reverse complement strand
CACTTGAAGATGTGAAATTTGACCTTATTTACGGTGCTGTTTTGGCAGTTATAATCATTTTTGGATTTTTGAGAAACTTTACAATTACACTGGTTTCGGCACTCTCTATTCCTATCTCTATACTGGGCACGATTGCTTTAATGAATCTGATGGGATACAACCTCAATAAAATGACGCTTATCGGTCTTACGCTTGCCATCGGGATTATTATAGATGATGCCATTGTTGTTTTAGAAAATATCTACAAAAAGATGGAAGCAGGAATGGGCAAGTTTGAAGCGGCACTCTATGGAGTCAAAGAGATGGCATTTGCTATTCTTGCGATTTCGGCAATGTTACTTGCTGTTTTTCTTCCAGTGGCACACATGAGCGGAATTGTCGGAAAGTTCTTTGAGAGTTTTGCGATGACTGTAGGCTTTGCCGTTATTATATCTTACACGGTTGCTATGAGTTTTATGCCGAGTTTGAGTGCAAGAGTGCTAAACAAAGGCGAGAGCAGGTTTTACAACATTACAGAACCGATTTTTCAACGCTTGGATAAAATATATGCTGTAACACTGAATTTTGTGCTTCGTTTTAAATTTTTGACACTTATTTTTGTTCTTGGGGTATTTGTTGCTTCGCTTTCACTCTTTCCTAAAATCGGTATGGACTTTTTGCCAAAAGAGGATAAAGCAGAGTTTGAAGTAAAACTCAGAGCCGATGCGGGTATCAGTCTTGATGAAATGATACGAGAGTCCAAAGTGATTGAAAATTTAATCAGAGCTGACAAAAATGTCGTTTTTACAACCTTGAGTGTGGGTTATAACAGTGTGCATGAGAAAAACAAAGCACTCATTTATGTCAAACTTACTCCAAAAGGCAGTAGAGAGAAGAATCAAGAGGAGATTATTCAGGAGTTCCGCCAAAAGCTCAAACCATTTTCCAAAGAGATGTTCATAACAGCAGCGGCAATTCCCAACATAAAAGGTGCAGGTGTGAGTGTACCGTACCAAATTGTTTTGACAGCAGACTCTTTTGCTAAGCTTGCAGTGGCAAGAAAAAACCTGATGGAATATCTGGCAAAGAAAAAAGGTTTTGTTGATATTGACAGTAATCTTGATGAAGGAAAGCCACAGATTGACATCAATATTGTCCGTGAAAATGCCAACAGAATGGGAATCAGTGCAGCACAAATTGCAAAGGCTGTTTCTATCGCCTTTTCAAGTGATTTGGAAATTTCCTATTTTGAACAAAACGGAAAACAGTACAAAATTACCCTGAGACTACCAGACAAAGACCGTGTCAGCATAGATGATCTCAAAAAAATCCAGCTTCGTGCCAAAAACGGTGAGCTTGTTTTTCTTGATGGTCTTGTGAATTTTAAAAATGCAAGGTCTTTGGCTTCGATTTATCACTATAACAGACAAAGACAGGTGACAATTTACTCTGATTTGTTTGGTCTTGACCTTGGCGGGGCAGTGAAGTATACCCGTGCAAAGATAGATGAATTACTGCCTGAGGGAGTTAATTATAAATTTACAGGCTTTGCCGAAGAGATGGAAAAAACTGCCAAAGCTTTTGGTGTGGCTCTTGGTTTGTCTGTTATTTTGATGTTCATTATCTTGGCGGTTTTGTATGAATCACTCATTCAGCCTGTTATCATTATGGTGGCATTGCCTCTGAGTATTATCGGGGTTATGCTGGCTTTGTATCTGACACATTTGCATTTCAGTCTGTTTGTTATGATTGGTTTTATGCTGCTGATGGGAATGGTTGGGAAAAATGCCGTACTGCTGGTTGATTTTGCCAATGATGCTGTTACGCGTGGGAAAGATGCCAATGCCGCACTGCTTGAAGCAGGAGAGAAAAGACTTCGCCCGATTTTGATGACAACAATTGCGATGATATTCGCGATGCTTCCGTTGGCACTGAGCAATTCTTTAGGAAGTGAAACAAAGGCACCGATGGCGATTGCCATTATAGGCGGGCTTTTAAGTTCAATGGTGCTAACATTGCTTGTTGTACCTGTAATTTATAAAATGATAAATCCGATTGATCAATGGCTCAGAAAATGGTATGAGAAAAAAATACAGAGTGATACTGAATAAGGAGTAGATTATGCAGGTTTTAAAAAAATACTGGTTGGCTGTTGTCATAGCTGTTTTGTTGGTTGTGGCAGGAGGAATGATTTATAAAAAACTGCATCCAAAAACACTTCCTGCAAATTTGGTTGAAGGAACAGGGCGTATGGATGGAGATTTAATAAATCTCAATGCAAAATATGCGGGAAGATTGGATAAAATATTTGTTGATGACGGTGTACATGTAAGCAAAGGCATGGTTGTCGGCATACTCAAAAGCAAAGAGCTTGAAGCACAAAAAGCAGGACTTGAAGCACAGATTCAGGCAAAAAAACAGCAGCTAGTGGCGCAAAAAATTGAAGAAAAAATTGCCCAAACAACTATTCCTCTTTTACTGAAAAAAGCAAAAGCACAACTTGTTTCAGCCAAAGCTACACAAAAAGCACTTGAAGAAAATATTTTGATTCAAAAAGATGTTGTTGCTCAGGCAAAAAGAGATTTTCAACGTGCGAAAAAGCTTTATAAAAACAAAAGTATAGATAAACATAAATTTGAGCTTGCAAAATTGAAAAAAGAGACTGAAAATAAAAAGTTTTCTGCACTGCAACAAGAGTTGGAAAAAGTAAAAGCAACTGTTAAACTGGCTCATATAGGTGTCTCAGATGCCGAAGCATCACAACAAAAACTTTTAGCTATTCATGCAAGCATTGATGCTTTACATGATGCTATAAAGGCATTAAAGGCCTCAAAAGAACAAATAGAAGCGATGATACAGGAGATGACACTCCGCTCACCGATAGATGGCATCACAGTGGAAAAAATTGCCAACGAGGGTGAGGTAATAGCTCCGGGTATGCCGATAGCCACACTTTTGGATCCACACTCTTTGTATCTGAAAATATTTGTTGATACCATTGAAAACGGAAAAATAAAAGTTGGCGATAAAGCGGTCATTTTTCTTGATGCCTATCCAAACAAGCCAATAAAAGCAGAAGTTGTACGCATTGCGCAAAAAGCAGAATTTACGCCTAAAGAGGTCAGTGTCCGTTCAGACAGAATTCAAAGAGTATTTGCCGTGCATCTTAAACCGCTTAAAATTGACCCTTTGTTAAAACTCGGCATACCGGCTGTGGGAGTTGTATCACTTGATGGCAAAGGATTGCCAAATTCACTTAACGATATTCCGGTACTATAAAACAAGATGTCTCTTCTTGAAGTAAAAAACATCCGGGTCTCTTACAAAAAACGCTTAGGCATAGACAATGCCTCACTCGAAGCAAACAGTGGAGAGATTATAGGTTTTATAGGAGCAGACGGAGCCGGTAAAAGCTCACTTATGCACTCTATAGCCGGTGTTATTCGTTTTGAAGGCGAGGTTGTTTATGATGGTATTGCATACCATTCGCCAAAAGAAGCAGAACAAGTAAAACCGTTTATAGGTTTAATGCCACAGGGGATAGGACTTGTGCTTTATAATACTTTGAGTGTAGGCGAGCACCTGGAATTTTTTGCTGATATTCGTAATGTTAAAAAAGATGAAAAATTTCAGGCATATAAAGAAAAACTGCTTCATATGGCTGGTTTGAGTGCTTTTATAGACAGAGAAGCGGGCAAACTCAGTGGTGGAATGATGCAAAAACTTTCACTTATTTGCACACTTTTGCATCGTCCAAAGCTGCTAATACTTGATGAACCGACAACCGGAGTTGATCCTCTGAGCCGTTTGGAGTTGTGGGAGATTTTAGACAGTATACGAAAAGAAGAGGGAACGGTCATTTTGGTGAGTACTGCTTATATGCAAGAAGCCTCCAAAATGGATAAAATTTTTCTTTTTGATGAGGGCGAAATCATTGCGCAAGGTACAAATAAAGAGCTTATAGACTCTATTCGTCCCTATGTTTATGAAGAGGTTACATGTAAAGAGGAGTGCCTTAGTTTTAACAAACGCACCTATTCGCTAAAGCCTTTACATGTAAACAGGGCAGAGCCAACGTTGGAGGGGCTTTTTTTCGTGAATGCTCTGAAAAAGAAAAAGCTTCTGCCTCAGGTCGTCATAGCAAAAAGAGACAAAGAAATTGCAATACCACCTGTTGTTATGCAAGCATATGGCATAACAAAAAGATTTGGCAGTTTTACGGCAAATGACCATGTAGACATAGAACTCAAACGTGGTGAAATTCTGGGGCTTTTGGGTGCAAACGGAGCAGGAAAAACAACATTTATAAAAATGCTTTTGGGTCTGTATCCGATAGATGAGGGAGAACTTACTCTGCTTGAAAAGGTCATTAAAAGCGGAGATGACCGTCAAACACTCAAGTCCAAAATAGGTTATGTCAGTCAGCATTTCGCACTCTATAATGATATGACTGTAAGAGAAAACCTGATTTACTTTGCCAATATGCATCAAATTCCGCTCAAAACCGCCTTAAACAGAATTGAGCAGTATGCCAATGAGCTTGGATTTAAAGAGTATATGGATGAATTGCCCACAGCGCTTCCTTTGGGTGTAAACCAACGTTTTTCTATAGCGGCTGCACTTTTACATGAACCGCTTGTTCTGTTTTTGGATGAGCCGACAAGTGGTGTTGATACCATTGCAAGAGCGCAGTTTTGGGAGATACTCAAAAAGCTTAAAGAGCAGTGGAATATCTCTATTTTAATAACTACGCACTATATGAGTGAAGCAGAATACTGCGACAGAGTGCTACTGCTCAAACAAGGTAAAAAAATAGCAGATGATACGATAGAAAACTTTTATAAAACCCACCCGGACGCAAAGAGTTTTGAAGATATTTTCTTGACTTATTATAAGGATGTAGAGTGAAACTGACAACTATAAAAGCCTATATATTAAAAGAGTTTATGGAGCTTTACAGAACGCGTCTCATTATTATGGTCTATTTGATGCCGAGTATGATTGTGTTGCTTTTTGGTTATGGAATTCGTATGGATGTAACGCATGCAAGAATTTTGATTATAGACAATGATCAAAGTAAATTTTCACAAATGCTTACATCAAAGTTTGAACATACCAAATACTTTAATGCAAAGGTCTTACATGTAAGCGAAAAAGAGGCACTTCGCTCTATAAAACAGGCAAAAACAGATGCAGTTTTAATCATTCCAAGCTCATTTGAAAAACGGCTTTTACACGGTCAAAAAAGTGAAATCGGTATTTTTGTAGATGCTTCTTTTCCGACAAGAGCGACGACTATTGAGGGATATATCAAGGGGACTGTGCTTGATACGGCAAGTGAAGTGGCACAAAGAGGCGGTTTGTCTGCAAAAGGACTCATTACACTAAATCAGCGTACGCTTTTTAATCAGGCAATGCGGGATGAAGATGCCATAGTTCCAGGGCTTATAGGGCTTGTACTGTTGGTTGCTCCTGCCATTTTGGCAGCATTGCTTATAGTAAAAGAGAAAGAAGAGGGAACTATCTTTAATTTTTATGCTTCGCCTTTGAGTAAAGGAGAGTTCTTACTTGCAAAGCTTTTTCCTGCATTTTTATTGCATTCAATTAACATCTTTATACTTTTTTTAATTGCGGTTTATATATTCAATGTTCCGTTTAGGGGGAGTTTTATGCTCTATTGGCTCAGTAGTGAGCTGTATATTCTTATAAGTCTCTCTATTGGTATGCTGATTTCTGTTATTACCAGCAGACAGATTGTGGCTGTTGTTTTGACAGTTATCATTACGATTATTCCGGGATTTTTATATTCTGGAATGCTAATGCCTATCTCTTCTATGGTGGGAGAGTCTTATATAGAAGCACATTTGTTTCCTGTAATGTATTATAATCATATTTTGTATGACACTTTTCTTATAGGGCAGGGGCTGGGTTCGAAAAAAATCATTATGTATCTGCTTATACTTGTCGGTTTTGCTGTAGTACTTTTTAGTGCCGGTACCTTACTGCTTAAAAAGGAGATGAAGTAATGAAAATATTTGCTATGATCGTCTCTAAAGAATTGCTGAGTTTTTTACGCTCTATCGGGTTAGTATTGGTTGTACTTTACTCTTTTACGGCAGATGTTTATATAGCAGGATCAGGAATACAGATAAAACCGCGTAATGTTGTTGTGGGTTATGTTGATGCAACAGGCGGAGGTGTCAGTCAAAAAATACTCTCAAAACTCCACCAACCGGAATTCAGACCACCGGTAATGTTTCTTTCGCAAAAAGCACTCTCAGATGCTATTTTTAACAAAGAGGTTATGGTCGGACTTGTGTTTGATGATGATTTTGAAAAAAACTACAGAAGCGGAAAAAAAGCACAGATCAATCTTTTGCTCGATGCCACAGCAGCATCACAGAGTCTGACAACATTGATCTATTTGCAAAATATTATAATTGATTTTCAATCTATGAACTTTCCGCTTGTGTTAAAGTCGCACAAGCTTTTTAACCAAAATGCAGATAACCACAGTTTTATTGCACTCACAGAATTGCTTTCTGTTATAACTTTACTGATAGTCATTTTGACGGCTATTGTCTTTGTTAAAGAAAAAGAGGACGGGACATGGGACATTATGCTGCTGACTCCTGTTAATCCTAAAATCATTATTTTGGCAAAAAGTTTTTCTCAGGTACTAATAGTCATGGCCGGTGTTGTTCTCTCTTTGGGATTTGTTATCTTTGGTGCATTTGATGTTCCGTTAAACGGTTCTTTTTGGGCATTTATGCTGCTTACATTTTTCTATTCTATCTCAAGTGCCGGTATAGGACTCTTTGTTGCGGCAGTGTCCAAAAATGTAATGCAGGTAGCTCAGCTTTCCATTATTATTATGATGCCGTTAATCTTTCTCAGTGGTGCTTGGACACCTGTGTATGCTATGCATCCGGTATTTCAAACGCTCTCTTTGTTCTCACCGCTTCGCTACTATATAGAAGGAACAGAGAGTATCTTTTTTCGTGGTACGGAGTTTATTGATTTATGGCCATATTTTAGCGGTGTTTTGATTTTAGGTACTTTACTTTATTTGTACGGTTTTAGAAAAATAGGAAAATTGTTTTAAATCAATATTCTATTTGTGATTTAACACTATAATAAAATAAAAAAAGAGGAACTTTTTATGGCATTAGTGTATATAGAACAAGTTGAAGATATGGATGTAGAAGAGATGCAAAAAACTCATGAAAATGAGATTAAAATTTTAAATGCAATAGATAATCTTGCTATATCATATGATCGTGGGGAAGCGACACTAGAAGAACTTGAAGAAAAAATCGAGGAGTATGTCAAACATGTTCATGAACACTTTGCAAACGAAGAACGCTTGATGCAGGAGTATAATTTTCCTTCTTATGATATGCATAAAACAGCGCATGATATGTTCTTGGAAGAGTTGAACATGGCTCTTAGAAACTGGAAAAACTATAAAAAGGTTTCAAAAATTACTGATTTTATTCGCAGAGCACCCGAATGGATAGTGTTACATGTAAACACAGTGGATTACCCTACAGCTAATTATCTTGCCAAGAAGATGAAAGATTCTTAAAATCTATTCATCATCCTCGTCATCTTCGAAGTCACTGAGGTCAAACTCTATTTTAACAGGTTCTTCTACGACTTCTTTGATGTTAGTAATATTT
>JALSKR010000253.1 GCA_026988735.1 Sulfurimonas sp. | reverse complement strand
TGAGATTTTAGTATTTCTGTTTTTTCTTGCAAAAAGCTTTCAGGGATGATTTGTGACTCTTTCAAATCATAGAACCCGCAACGCTCGACATTGCCAAAACCGCCGGCTAACAGGGCATAAAATTCAAGCTGAAAGTCTGTTGCCTCTGTGTAGTTGTTTTTGTTGTAGAGTGTATAGGCACCTGTTTTGTAGTCAAGCACTTCTATGTGGTTCTCTTTTTTGTCTATTCTGTCGATTTGACCGACGATTTTCATACCTGCAAAACTCGTTTCCAAAAGCTCTTCTGTTTTGAATACTTTCCAGCCTTTTTGAAACCGCTGTACTTCAGCCTCCGCAAAAGGCTCCAGACGTTTTTTTTGCATGGCGACAAGGTACTTGTCGAGCTCACTCTCCCCGCAAAATTCATCCAGGGCTTTGTTTATATCTTTTTTGAGTTTTTCAGCATCTGTATAAAAATTCTGTTTTTCATAGACTGCTTTTAATGCACTGTGCACAACATTGCCTATTTCATACTCCTGGGGCATGTCTTTTGGAATTTCATGGTTTTTTATATGGCGGATGTATTTATAGTAATATTTACGCTTACATGTAAGAAAGGTTTTAAGCCGGCTTGCAGAAAGCACTACATTTTTAAAACTGTACTCCTGCACTATCTCCTCTTCTTTTTGCAAAGCTGTCTGTGTGCGTTGAAAGAGAATTTCAGCGTAGTCCAGTTCGCTGTGCCGGTTTTCCTGTGTAATGCCGAGTTGTTTTAAAAATCTTGAACCACTGCTCTCGCTTGAGTTGACATAAGCAATTGCCACCTCTTTGGAGCGCGAAATCAACATTTGATAGTAATGTTTTTGTAGACTTTCTCTGTCTCCCATCGTCGGCAAGGAAGCGGCTTTTCGTATCTGTGTGTTTAAAAACATATCCTTGTCACTGCGTTTTGGGACATTTTTATCATCAAAGTCTATAATAATCACCGCATCAAAATGGACACTTCTTGTCTCAAGCACTCCCATAACCGTCACTTTTCCCCCACGGACATCATCTACTGTTCTTAAAGCCAGACGCTGCATAAAAATATTTAAGAGTGATTTTACACCCATATCCTGCATAAAAGGCAAAAGCTTTTCTATTTTATGCAACTCCTCGTTGAATATTTTCTTCTCCTGTCTGTTGGTAAAAAAGCCAAGCACTTCCTGCATATTCTTTACAAAATCAAGCTCTGAAACTTTTTTGTAGTAGATGCCGTGCAAGAGTAAAAAAAGCTCATCGCCCACTCTTTGCATACGTGCTTCATTCTCTTTTGAGTCCTGTTCTATGGCCTTTAATGTGGCTTCGATTTTTTTATAGACTCCGGAGTGACGAAAAGACTCCCCCATTGCAAAGTTCAAATTACACTTTTGATCAAAACTTTTGAGTATCGGCGCTGCGGTTTCATTGGGTAAAATGACGGCAATGTTTTGGGGGTTGTAGCCTTTTTGCACAAATTCATAAATTTTCTGCTCTACAAAGGCAACCTGTAAAAGAGATTCACTGAAGCTGTTACATGTAAGCTGATAATTTTTAGGGATTTTTTCTTTTGTGAGTGTTTTTACGCTGTTGAAGTCAAGTTCATATATAAATCCGGCTTCTAATTCAAACCCGAGTTCACCCAGTTTGTTTTGCATCTTTTCGTTAAAACGCGTCGCCCAGAAACGGAGTTTTATTGACATAAATGGCTTCGTCTTTTGCAGCAGTTCAAGCTCAAAGTTTGTCAGATGTCCGTCTAAATAAATCGTCACATTTTGATGTGTTTTCGCGTAGGCTGCATTAAATTCATAGAGTTTTGGCAGAAATATTCTATCGAGCAGTTTTTTTTCATTGCACAGTTTTTCGTAGCGTTTGTAAAGTTCTTGCAAAATGGCAATATGCTCTTCATACTCAGCATACACATCTGCACTACCGAGAAGATTGATGTCATAAAGTTCAGCACTCAACTCTTCGTAAAATTTAAATATATATGAAGAGTTCTTGGTAAAGGTAAAAAAATTACGCTCAATCTGAAGATTTGCAAAGCCTTTAAAATCCGATGCTTCAAGCAAAAGCAGTATTCTGCTCTCATCATCTATAAATTTATAGCCTTTGACAAGTGTGAGTTTGGCAATAAAATCGCTCATGGTAATGTAGTTGGGTAAAAAAAGTGTCTGTTCTTGCGTAAAAAGCTGCTCGTGACGGATGGCACGAGCAGTCGGAAGGACTATGGTTGTCTCATCCATATTTAGTACTGGGAAGCTTCCTGGATGCTTCTGTCATTGATGATGCGTGTATCTGTTTTGATGGCATAAAATCTACTCTTGTCACCGACATCTACTTTTAACAACAGGTTCCAAACACCTGTTTTTGGAAATTTCACATCATGAAATACATAAAGACCCTCTTCAAATACAGGATCTTTGAGTGTTTTTGTATAGGTTTCAACTTCAGGACGGCTGATTTCCAAAATCATTTTAGCACCTTTGACGGCTTTATTACCGTCTTTTGTTGTGAGTGCATACTTCACATCCGAACCATTTTCTGAAATTCTGTCTGAAACAAATTTCAGTTTATATGCTTTGTCAAAAGCTATTCTTTGTTTAATAAGTTTATTTGCGTTTGCATCTGCATCCTGGTATTTTGTCATATAATCATCACTCGGCTGTATGTCCGCCTTGCTTGTTTCTATAATAGTCCATACACATAAGCCAAAAACACCTGTAATTGCCAGCCCTATTGCATAAGGCCAGAGTCTACCACTTTTTATAATGCTCATTTTTATGCCTCATTTTATAAATTTTTCTTTTAAAAAGCATTACTATACCATATAAAATAAAACCGTAGAATAATACTCTTACATAAAACAAAGACGTTTGATTTGCATCACTGTCAAATCCATGTCCCAACTTGACACCCTTGGCTTTGGCTATCTGCTGCGCTATATCGAGGTAGCCATTAAACATTGCCGCCGAGTATTTATCTGCAATCATCCCTTTTTTTGCTTTTCCGCCTAAAAGAGGTAAAATAGTGCCTCCGGTATTGCTCATTATACTGACAAAATCATCCCAGTTTTTGGCATAAAAGGCCGCCATCATAAAAGCCTGCACATACGAGGTAACCGGACTCAGCACCTGTTCTTTGTCAAAATATTTATATAAAGATTTGTCATTTGCTTCAATATCTACCTGTGAATTCATCTCTGAAAATGTCAATAATACTGTAGGTTCTTTAAACTGCTCCAGTATTTTTTTTTCATATTCATACATATTCATGTTTTTTGGCAGTTCTTTAAGCATCATCAGGCGTAGAGATATACCTGTTTTCTTATAAAGTGCACTCCCTAAAGTTTCCACCTCTTCGGTGAACTTTGGATTATGAATCACTTCATCTTTATATAAATACTCTGCAAATAATTGGGTTTGAAATAACAGTGTGAGGATGAGGGCATAAAGCCCTCTTGTTAAAAGTTTCAAATAGAATTCCTAACCAACGTAAAGATGATTTGGAGTCACTACAGCCCAAAGAGTGTATGCGGCCATGATTACAAGGCCCCAAGAAATAATTTTTTCCATTCTAAACTCCTTACTTTACATCGACAATATGTTTATAATTGTCGGTGCTGATTCTTTTAATTGATTTTTCATCTTTTATTTGATAAAAATTTTCAGCTTGCGCATGCTGTACACTTACTGCATTAATACTTAAAAAAGCAAGTATACTCAGCAATAAAGCAGTAGCAATCAACATTCCAGTAACACCGTCAAGAGCAAAAACACTTCTATTTTCATTCATGCTACTCTCCTTTACTTAAGCTCATTACATATGCTGCAATAGCTTCTTTTTGTTTAGGATTCAATCTGTCCATCGCTGGCATTTTACCGATTGCTCCTACTTTTCCGTTATCAAGCACATTGATTATCAGTTGTTGATTCCAAGTTGCAATATCCGGAGCAACATATGCCATACCTTTTCCGTCAGGACCATGACAAGCAGCACATACATTAGCAAATACCTGTGCACCTGCACTGTTTGCATCTTTTAATCCACCGGCAACATAATCTGCTACTTCATCAATCTCTTTGTCCGTAATTAATGCACCTGTTGCCGCATTGAAAAGACCGTTACGATCCGGCATTGGCATCTCTGTTCCTAAAAGCTTGTTGTTTGAACCGTGATTTATCACATACTTCACACTCTTAGCAGATATTCTTTTGTTCAAATCAGCTGCATCTATCTCGTTGTTTCCGTCAGCATTTAAACCGTGACAGGCAACACACTCAACCAGATAAACAGACTCACCCATATTAACAAGCTGTTCACCCTTGATATTTGCATACTGCTTTTCAAATGCAGCATCTTTTTCTTTTACTTCTTCATTATACTGTCCGATTTGAGAAAAAGCATTGACCGGATAACCGATTGTAAAATACCACATACCCCAAATCATTGTACCTAAAAACATAATTGCCCAACCAAACGGTACAGGGTTTTTATATTCACCTATATTGTCCCATGATTCATCTGCCAACTCACCAGTTGCCTGATCTACTTGCATTTGGCGAACATACTTGATAACAACAAATACTGTAATGATTACAAGTGCAACCGCCCCTGCAATAGCAAGCATATTGACAATATCATCATTGAGACCACCTTTTTGGTATCCAACTGTCACATATGTTGCACCCAACATTGCTATAGTTATGATAATTCCCCAAAGATAAAGCTTATTCATATATCTCTCCTATTTTTCTTCTGACTTTGACACAGGTTTTACCGGAGTATCCCCTATATCATCTTTCAGTGCCATATTACTATAGTGTTCATAATCAACTCCGCTCGAGTCCTTTCTTTTTGTATAAAGGTGATATACATAAGAGTATGTTACTACCACCAAAAACACCACTAAAAAGAAATACGCATATGCTGCAAATTCATTAAAGTCCACTATATATACCTCTGCTATTTCAGACTGTTTAAATATGCAATCAAAGCAACTATTTCAGGTATTTCACCACGTGCAACTGCATCTTTAACGTCTTGATCTTTCATTTTTGCTGTAATCTCTTTTGCTTCTTCCAGTGCCATTTTATGCGCATCAGCAAGAGAATTAGCCATTTTAACAACTGTAGTTGTTCCGTCTTTCATAGGAACAGGTTTGTTGTATGGTACACCAAAGAACTGTGCATTTGTCAACTGCGTAGCATATGCAGTATCAATATCTGCATTGTTTGTAAACATCCAAGGATATGCAGGCATGATACTTGACGGCATTACAGACTTAGGATCTTTCATGTGGTTTTCATGCCACTCAGTAGTTCTGTAGTTCCCTACTCTGTGTAAATCCGGACCAGTTCTTTTAGAACCCCAAAGGAATGGTCTGTCATATGCATACTCACCACTTAAAGAGTAGTGACCATATCTGTCTGTTTCCGCTTTAAACGGACGAATAAGTTGTGAATGACAAGCATTACAACTGTTTTTGATGTAAACATCACGACCAGCCTGTTCTAATAAAGTTACTGGTTTTGTCCCGATAACAGGACGAGAAGCCTGTGCAAAGTTTGGAACAATTTCAATCAAACCAGCAAACGCAATTGTAACAAATACACCTACCGCGAAAAAGAACGGGTGTTTTTCTAACCAATGAAACATAATATAATCCTCCCTTTCTTAAGCGCCCATAGGCGAAGCATTTTGTAATTCAGACTCTTCCACAGGACGAGACGACATAGTTTTATATATGTTATAAGCAAACATAAAGAAACCAATAAGATATAATAATCCACCTGTACCGCGAAGTGCATAGTATGGGTGAAGTACATCAACAGTATCCATAAATGAGTAAGCCAAGTTACCGAACTCATCATGTGCACGCCACATCATACCCTGAGTAATACCTGCAATCCACATAGAAGTAAAGTATAAAACGATACCTAAAGTCTGAATCCAGAATTGTGCTGCCATAAGACTTTTAGAATATAGTTCACGTTTAAATACACGCGGAGCCATATGGTAAAGTGCAGCAATAATCATAAAGCCAACCCAACCAAGTGTACCGTCATGTACGTGACCGACAATCCAGTCAGTAAAGTGAGCAATCGCATTAACAGATTTGATAGCCTGAATAGGACCTTCTAATGTTGAGAACATATAGAATGTTGAAGCAAGTACCATAAATTTGATTAGTGGAGATGCCGCAACCTGTTGCCATTCACCCTTCATTGTAAGAAGCATATTGATTGCTGAACCCCATGATGGCAAAATTAGGATTACTGAGAAAATAGAACCCATAGTCTGCATCCAGTCAGGAACAGTTGAATAAAGCAAGTGGTGACCACCAGCCCAAAGATATACAAACATTAAGCCCCAGAATGAAAGTAAAGACAATTTATATGAATAAATTGCTTGACCAGACTCTTTTGGTAAAAAGTAGTAAATCATAGCAATAATAGGCACAGTAAAAACAAATGCAACCGCATTGTGTCCATACCACCATTGTACTAGTGCATCATTTGTACCTGCATACATAGAAATAGAGTGAAACCAATCACCGATATTCGTTTCACCTGCTGCAGAAGTAGCAAGCATTGTCGGAATTTCCATATTGTTAAACAGGTAAAGCATAGCCACACCCAGGAAAGTTGCAATATAATACCAGATAGAAATATATAATGATTTTTCACGACGGATACCGATCAGACCAAATATACTTACACCCCAGAGTACCCATACAATTACGATGGCAATATCTATAGGCCATTCAAATTCAGCATACTCTTTTGATGTTGTATACCCCATAAAAAGAGTCACAACTGCTGCTGCAACACCTATTACATACAACCAAAATTGTAACTTTCCAATAAACATCAAAAATTTCGATTCAGCCATAGATACTTTCAGTACCCTTTGACCAACATAAAACCACGTAGCAAAAATACCACTTACCGTAAAACCAAATGCAACTGAGTCAGTATGCAGTGGACGAAGACGACTAAAGTTTGTGTATTCTGCAAGACCGCTTCCAAGAACTGTATTAAGTCCTGGAAAAGCTAGTTCAAATGCAATAAATACCCCAATGGTCATACCAACAATTCCTAAAACAATTGTTGTCAGCATAAACATCTTTGCAACCGTATAGTCGTACTCTAATGGACGATTCTCCATATATAGCCTCCTTAAGATTCAAAGCAATTAAGTATTTTAAATGTACAAATACACCTAAAAGACTAATCAACATTTGTATATTAACAATAGATTTGTTTAATCTATCTTAAAAGTGACATAAAAATGACACTTTTTTTAATATTATTCTAAAAGGAAGCAATTAATTAGGAGATGTTTGTTTAGTATAAGAAAATTACGGATAAAGAGAGCGCTTTATCTTTTTATCAAAGATAAAAACTCACTGAATATATATCGACTCTCTTTTGGACCGGGAGAAGCTTCCGGATGATGCTGCACAGAAAATACTGGAGATTCGTTGTATCGTAACCCCTCAATAGTTCCGTCAAAAAGATTTGTATGTGTAACTGATGCAATCTCTACAATGTTATCAGGCACATTGTAGTTATGATTTTGCGCTGTTATCTCAACAAGTCCGGTTTTTTCATTCTTCACAGGATGGTTTCCCCCGTGATGTCCGAATTTTAGCTTAAATGTGTCATAACCATGAGCAATTGAGAGAAGTTGATGTCCCAAACAAATTCCGAACATCGGTACTTTTGCTTCTATAAGCTTTTTAATCTGCTCTTGTTCACGCTTCAATACCAAAGGATCGCCAGGACCATTTGACAAAAAGACACCGTCAATCAGTTTCGCCTGATATTTTTCAATCAAATCCTCTGCAATAAAATCATTTGGCACTACTTCTACTT
>JALSKR010000252.1 GCA_026988735.1 Sulfurimonas sp. | reverse complement strand
GATAAGCAAATACAGACGATTGGATAGAATATAAAAAAAATAAATAGTAAAATAGCCTCTTCATAATTACATTATACCTAAATTTGGATATAATTCTTTTTATTAAATTTAAAAGGCACCCTTTTTGAGTAACTATACGAAAAAACTTATTTATCTCATTTTGACATTTATCACATTAATTGCTGGCTATGCATACTTACGATATGCCTATAAAGTAACTGATACAACACCTTTTACCCAAGAGATTGTTTTAATCATTTTAGGTACTATTGCTACTGTTTTCATTACCGCCCTGCTTCTTAATAAACAGACAGAAGTAGAAATAGAAAAAGAACAAAATATCAAGTTTCTTGATTTAAAAGCGGCAACTTATGAAAGACTGCTAGATCTTATGGAAGATATGGCAGATGAAACTCTTTTAACAGACAAAGATATTACGAAACTCCAGTTTGTAACACACAGGCTTGCTATTTTTGCTTCACCAGCTGTGTTAAATGAATATAATAATTTTCTCAAAGTTGTATCAGAACTATCAAAAGATGGGACACTCAGTAATGATGACCAACAACTTGGTGAAGCACTTGGAAAACTTACTATACAAATCAGGTTTGATCTGCTTAATGAAAATCCAACTCAAAAGACTTATACTGCAGAACAGATCAAAAAACTTATAAAAAAGAACTCTGACAGTTCATCAAATATAAATATAGACTAATCACCCCAATGCAATTTTTCTTTTAATACATCAAAATAATTAAACTCTTCTCTATGGATGAGTTTAACCTTCTTCTTTGCCAGTTTAATATGTATGCTCTGTCCTATTTCAAGTTCATGTTTGTCCTGCCCATCAATAATAACCAAAGCTTTGTCTTTAGGTGTTTTCATCTCTATAGAAAATTTTCCTGGTAATACTACCGGTGTTTGTGTCAATGAATGCGGACAAATCGGAGTAAGAGCAAACACATTGGTCAGAGGAAAAAGTACAGGTCCTCCGGCTGAGAGATTATATGCCGTTGAGCCTGTCGGTGTAGAAACAATAACACCATCACCATAATAAGTGTTAAAAGCTTTTGAATCGACGAGCGTTTCTACATGTATCATATTTGAAACAGAGGGACGTGTTACAACAATATCATTAAAGGCATATAATATTGCCTCTTTATCATTTTGAATAATCTGTGCTTCAAGAATTGAACGCTCATCCAGCCTATAGTTTCCTTGTACCAAATTTGACACAAATTCATCAAGTTCATCAAGGTTAATATCTGCTAAAAAACCCAAACTTCCTGCATAAACACCAAAAACAGGTATATCATATTTAAAAGAGCGTCTTACAGTGGATATAAGTGTGCCATCTCCACCTAATGTCACAAGAGCATCAGAATTCTGACATAAATGTTCAAACTCCATACCCATAACACCAATCATTCCGCCACTTATACTTTCTATGGTGACATCTATTTGATACTTTTTGAAAATTTTTTCAAGCTTAAAATAGCTCTCTTTTAATTCTGGAGTAGAGGGACGTAAAATTACACCGATTTTTTTAATTATTTTTCTTTCCAAGTTTGCTCTTTTGTTTAATAATTTTGTCAATTATACTATATTTAGGTATAATCGCGAAAATTATTTATAGAGGACTCTATATTTTGAGAACGCATTACTGTACAGATTTAAATGAAACAAATGTTGGAGAAGATGTCGTACTGACTGGTTGGGCGAATAACTACCGTGATCATGGTGGAATCATTTTCATAGATTTACGTGATAAAACAGGGCTTATTCAGCTTACATGTGATCCCGAAGATTCAAAAGAGGCGCATAAAGTAGCAAATGATGTTCGTGATGAATATGTTTTAATAGCCAAAGGAAAAGTGCGTCTACGTGGTGAAGGACTAACAAATCCTCGCCTAAAAACAGGTTCTATTGAAATTGTTGTTAACGAACTTATTATAGAAAACAAATCTGCACCTGTTCCTTTTGTTATCGGTGATAAAAATGTCGGTGAAGAGACAAGACTCAAATACCGTTACCTCGAACTTCGTGATCCTGATATGTATGAAGTTTTTCGTCTGCGTTCAAAAGCAGCAATTGCCGCAAGAAATATCCTTGATAAAAATGGATTTTTGGAAGTTGAAACACCGATTTTGACTAAGTCAACACCAGAGGGGGCAAGAGACTATTTGGTACCTTCTCGTGTGCATAACGGTGAATTTTACGCGCTTCCACAGTCACCACAGCTTTTCAAACAGCTTTTAATGGTCGGTGGATTTGACAGATATTTCCAAATCGCAAAATGTTTCCGTGATGAAGATTTAAGAGCAGACCGTCAGCCTGAATTTACACAAATAGATGTTGAAATGAGCTTTTGCAACCAGGAAGATGTTATGAAAATAGCTGAAGATCTGCTTGTTGCAATGTTTGATGCCTGTGGTGTTGCAATCAAACCTCCGTTTAACCGTATTACATATAAAGACGCTATGGAGTTATACGGTTCAGACAAACCGGATTTACGATATGATCTTAAAATGGTAGATGTTATTGATATTTTTGAGAGATGTGACAATGAAATCTTTACAAACATTGCTAAAAAACCACATGTAAACCGCATCAAGGCGCTTAAAGTTCCAGGTGCCGATTTAATCTTTTCAAAACGTGAAATGAAATCTTTTGAAGATTATGTTCGTAAGTTTGGCGCACATGGTCTTGGATACTTCCAAATGAAAGAAGACGGGCTAAAAGGTCCTTTGACTAAGTTTTTCTCAGAAGAAGATATTGCCCTTATTATTGAAAGAACTGAGCTTGAAGTCGGTGATGTTGTCTTCTTTGGTGCAGGCGAGAAAAAAGTTGTTTGGGATTACATGGGAAGATTTAGAAACTTCATCGCTGAGCATGAAAAGATGAATCTTATTGATGAAAATGCTTTTGAATTTGTATGGGTTGTTGACTTTCCGATGTTTGAAGTTGAAGACGGTCGTGTAAAAGCACTGCACCATCCATTTACAATGCCAAAAGATACTGACAAAGATGATGTAGAAGAGATAGAGTCTATCGCTTATGACATTGTTTTGAATGGTACAGAACTTGGTGGCGGTTCTATTCGTATCCACAAAGAAGAAGTGCAAGAAGAGGTCTTTAAACTTCTTGGTATTGCAGAAGAAGAGGCACAGGAAAAATTCGGTTTCTTGCTTGATGCTCTGAAGTTCGGTGCACCTCCACATGGTGGTTTTGCTTTAGGATTTGACAGACTCATTATGCTTTTAACGAAAAAAACAAGCATTCGTGATGTTATAGCATTTCCTAAAACACAAAAAGCATCTTGTCTGTTAACTAAAGCACCGAGTCCTGTTGACAATACACAACTGCGTGACTTACATATACGCCTGCGTGAACAAACTAAGGCATAATATTATGTCACATACAAAAAAACTCTTTCTTATTATCGGAGCTCCAGGCTCTGGTAAAACTACAGATGCCGAACTCATAGCTAAAAATAATGCCAACATAACACACTACTCTACCGGTGATATGCTCCGTGCGGAAGTTGCAAGTGGGAGCCAAAGAGGCAAAGAAATACACAAATATATCTCAAAAGGCGAGATTGTTCCTATTAATATCGTCATAGAGACTATCATCAATGCCATTAAGACATCTCCTACTGATATTATCATAATAGACGGTTACCCAAGAAGTGTTGAGCAGATGCTCGCGCTTGACAAATATCTTCAAGAGCACAAGGACATTGAACTTGTCAGCGTTATAGAAGTCAAAGTGAGCGAAGAAACAGCAAGAAATAGAGTGCTTGGTCGTGCAAGAGGTGAAGATGACAATAATGAAGTGTTTAATAACCGCATGCGTGTATATACAGAACCATTGCAACAAATCAGAGATTTTTATACAAAAAAAGGTATCCTAAAAACAATTTCTGGAGAAGGAAGTATTGAAACAATAGTTTCTGAAATGGAAGAGTTTATTCAATCAAAAATCTAAAGGCCACAAACGTGCAAAAATTTATTTTAAAACTTTTTCCTGAAATTATGATTAAAGGAGCATCTGCAAAGCGTCAGATGGTCGGGCAACTTTATAATAATCTGCTTACAATTCTACAGCGTATCAATCTAGATATACAAGTAAAAAAGTATTCAGATAAAATTGAAGTTTTAACCCCAAAAGATGTTTTACCAGAAGTCAGACAAAAGTTGTTGGATACTCCAGGAATTGAGCAGATACTTGAAGTCCTACAGTTTGATAATATGGACAGTCTTGATAAAATAAAAACAAAAATTCGCCAACTTGTAGCCGACTCTCTTGCTGATAAGACTTTTGTAGTAAGAGTTAAAAGAACAGGGAAACATGACTTCAGCTCTATTGATATAGAAAGAACTGTCGGCGGACATCTCTTGGCAAACTCAAAAGCAAAAAATGTTTCGTTGAAGAATCCTGATGTGATTGTACAGATGGAACTTATTCAAAACCAACTGAACTTTATTTCTGCAAAATACAAAGGGCTCAGCGGTTTTCCCATTGGAACACAGGGCGATATACTCTCACTGATGTCTGGTGGATTTGATTCTACTGTAGCTTCATATCTAACAATGAAGCGAGGAATAAAAACGCATTTTATTTTTTTTAATCTTGGCGGTATGGCACATGAAATCGGTGTAAAACAGGTTGCTCTGTATCTTTGGAATAAATTTGGATCTTCTCACAAAGTGAAATTTATCTCTATTGCTTTTGATAATGTGCTTACAGAAATCTTCAGAGCAACGCCTCCGACTTATATGGGTGTAATGCTCAAGCGACTTATGCTTCAAGCTGCTGAAAAAGTTGCCAATGAAATGGAGATAGATGCCCTTGTAACAGGAGAGAGTGTTGCCCAAGTTTCAAGCCAGACGCTTCGTAATCTTGCACTCATAGACGAAGTCAGCAACAAGCTCATTTTACGTCCATTGGCAACAATGAACAAACCTGACATCATGAACATCGCCAATGAAATCGGCACTCGTCATTTTGCCGAAAGTATGCCTGAGTATTGCGGTGTTATTTCTCAAAACCCAATCACACACGGTTCGCACAAACGTATGGAAAAAGTAGCACAAAAATTCAACTATGATGTACTTGATACGGCAGTACAAAATGCACAGCATTTAAGTATTGATGAAATAGTAGATGATATTACAAATCTGGCTCCTGTCGAAGTCATCAACGATTTGCAAAATGGTGATTTTACAGTTATAGATATTCGTCCCGAAGAAGAGTGTATTGCCCTTACATGTAAGACTCTTAAAATACCTTTTCATAAACTAAAAACAGAGTTTGACAAGCTTCCTCAGGACAAAGAGTATCTTCTGTACTGTGATAAAGGCATAATGAGCCAGCTCCACGCACAGTATTTGCGTGATGCCAAAGGCTATGAAAATATTCGGGTCTATCGACCCAAATCATAGCAGGTGATTAGTCACCTAGTTCTGAGACAATTGCTTTTTCAACATCTGCAATGTCGGCAGTACCGTCTACTCTGATATATTTGATATTTGGATTTTTTGCAGCCTGTGCTTTATAATAGTCAATTAACGGCTCAGTCTGTTCATGGTAGACTTTCAATCTGTCTTTGACAACTTCTTCTTTGTCATCATCACGCTGCACCAAATCCTCACCTGTTTCATCATCCTTACCTTCTACTTTTGGCGGATTGTAAACAACATGATAGGTTCTACCGCTTGCCAAATGCGCACGACGTCCTGACATACGTTTGACTATCTCTTCATCAGGCACATCAATCTCTATCACCGCATCTATTTCAATACCTGCATTGGTTACGGCATCCGCTTGCGGCAGTGTACGAGGAAACCCGTCTAAAAGGTAGCCGTTTTTACAGTCATCCTGAGCAATTCTGTCTTTTACAAGCCCGATGATAATATCATCAGTAACAAGTTGTCCCGCATCCATAGCCGCTTTTGCCATCTTGCCCATTTCTGTACCTGCTTTTATTGCAGCACGAAGCATATCACCCGTAGAAATTTGCGGGATATTATATTTCTTAGTTAAAAATTGCGCCTGTGTACCTTTTCCTGCACCCGGAGCACCTAAAAGAATTATTCTCATTAATTTTCCTCCTCATCTTTAAATCCGAAATCCTCTTCATCTTCACACTCTTGTGCTTTTAATATATCGGAAACAAGCTCTTTTGCCTCTTCCTCTTCCATATCACCGTTTTTAATATCTGCTACAACATCTTCGAGGTCAGATTTAAATTCACGAAGTTCTTCTATCTCTTCTTTAGCATCTTGGGTTGCTTCTTTATTTCCTGCTATTTCTTCAAAAATCTCATCGAGTCTTTCTGTAATATCTGGAATAACACTTTTTGTCAACAATTCTTCTAATTTTTCTATATATGACATTTTCTGTCCTTAATGTATTATTTGTGTAATAATACTATAATTATGTAAAAAAGTGATACTATGAATTTTTATGCAGTAATAATAGGAACAGAGATTCTTAACGGTAGACGAACTGACAAACATTTTGAATTTCTTAAAAATGAACTTGCAAAATACGATCATGAACTTTTTGCATCTTTCATAATCAAAGACGATGTAGAACTAATGAAAAGAACATACACAATGATAAAAGAAGATAAAAATGCTGTCATGTTTTCTTTTGGAGGTATCGGTTCTACACCTGATGATTTGACACGGGAAGTTGCATCAGAAGTTTTTAGAAATTCCAAGCCCGTAACGCATGAAAAATTCAAACAGGACATTATCAAAAAATTTGGTAACGAGGCATATCCCCATCGTATCCACATGGCGGAAATACCGCCAAATGCAGAACTTCTACCAAATCCAGTTAACAATATGTCCGGTTTTGCCTTAGACAAAAAATTCTTTTTTATGCCGGGATTTCCATCTATGTCACATCCTATGACCAGTGAAATAATAAAAAAGCACTTCTCCTCCTCCACAAAGAAATACAGATATACACTCAAAGCAAAAACAAGTGAAAATACTCTTATAAGCCTTATGCAACAACTTCCAAAGAGCATTGAACTCTCATCACTGCCTGTTTTTATAAACGAAAAACCAAATGTAGAGCTCTCACTAAGCGGAGAAAACAATGAAGAAGTGAAAAAATATTTTGACATGTTTCAAGAGGAACTCACGCGTAAACATATACCGTTCACATTAACATAAAAAACTTTCCTGCCGATTTACTTTTATACAAAATCAAGGAATTTTATCATGTTAGTTTGGTTATTGGTACTTTTATTGCTTTTCTCTCTTATATATGTTGCTTATCGTTTGACTCTGACTCCTCATAAAAATGAGTTTAAAGAAAAAGAGGAGCAGCATTACACTTTTAAAATATAAGAGAAAAAAACTATGGCATTAATAATGAACAACCATGTCTTCAAAGGGCATAAAACTTTACTGGGTAATAAATTTGTCACATATAAAGAGCTGAATCTTCCGAGTCGCACAGATGTATACCAATACGCCAAAAACGGTTTTGACTGGGGAAACACCTCAAAAGGTGCTTTGCAACTTGCTTTTGCAATACTCTACCAACTCAGCAATAAAGAAACAGCACAGATGTATGCAAAAGAGTTTTGTGAAGATGTTGTCAAACAGCTTAATTCCCGTGACTGGGTTTTAGAAGCTTCGAACGTTCTTTCATGGATGGACAGGCATTGTACTACGGTCACAGAAATACAAAGACCAAAACCAAAAAGATTAAAACCCGCAAACAGAAAAATAAAAAAAGACAAATCAAATGTTGTCAAAGAAATTTGCAAAGAACTTGACATTACACAAAAACAACTTGCCGAAGTGCTCGAAATACCCGAAGGAACAGTAAGCAGTTGGGCTGTCAAAAATGAAATTCCAAGACTTGGGAAAAAAGCCATAGAATTTTATATACAAAATCAAAAAAATCAAAAAATAGTTGACAGTTACAGAAGTTTTATAGAACTTCTGCAAGCATCATAAAAGGATACATTTGAAACCAAAAGATGAAGTAACAAGAAGTCTGTTAATTGACAAAAGTACATGGGATGAAGCAATGAAATACTCCCGCAGTCGCTATAAAATGAGTTTAAGCAAGGTTGTTGAGTCTTTGTTGCAGGAGTGGCTTATAAAAGAAAAAAGAAAACCTTTAGACAACACAAAGCAAGGAAAGTTTTTTGAATAAACTACCTTGCATATCCTCTGTTTTGAGGTGTGTTTTCATCATAATCAAAAAGAGCCAAAATGCTTTTTTTATTCATTTTTCTTGCAAAATCTATGGCACTGAAACCCTTTGAATCCCTCACATTTTGATCTGCTCCGTTTTCTAAAAGAATTTTGGCAATTTCAACCCTTCCGTAGCATGCCGCACCCATTAAAGCAGTAAAACCGCTTTTTCTTGTTGTATCATTCACATCTTTGCCCTGTTTTATCAGGTACTTTACCAGTTCGATATTATCATAGGTAATTGCCATGTCAAAAATACTGACTCCCTCATCATCAACATCAAAAATATCAGCACCGTTGTCTATCAGCAACAGGATTGTCTCAATAGAACACCCTGCCCGCAGCGAACAAGCAAGAACGGACTCTCCACTTTCATTTCTTTCTAAAATATCAGCACCACTTTTTATATACTTTTTTATTCCTAGATAATCATCATTTTTTAATAATTCAAGCCATCTGTTCAAAATATTCTCTTTTTCTTTTTATTATATACTAAACTTCGTTAGTAGTTTTTAAGTATAATTGCAAATCAAATTAATTAAGTGAGAATTCAATGGAAGTTATTCAAACAGCAGATGCTTTTAAAGCATTGGTAAACAATATTAAAACAAACACACCTGGGTATAAAGATCCTCTGGCCTTTGGTATAGCAAGAGTAGATTTGGGACAGTTAAATGTAGATAAATCTCTTCAGGCAACCTATCCGGTAATTAACTGGGATGAAAATTTCGGCAGTGCCGCAATTTTCATACAGGCACTTGCAGATCAAGGAGTAGAAGTAGACTTTACACAAAATGAAGTAGTCTGTAACATCAATTTACAATTTTTAAAAGATTGTCTGAACGCTTTTACTCCTTACTCGGATGAAGCACATGGAGATGCTCATAAAAATATTCAGGTCGTTTCAGCCCTCTATTCTCAAATCGTAAACAGTGGCAGTCTTGAGGGAGAATTTAAAGTATGTTTTATTTTTGAAGATGCTCCATGTCAAAGTGTTGAGGCAACTTATCTTAAACTATATGCTATCTCTTTGGCAAAAGTAGGACTTCGTGAAATCAATCTTAACGGTGCGTTTGGCGCATTGCCAAATGTTGCATGGTCAAATGGTCAGCCTATAGAGCTTGACTATTTAAGAGAGTTTGAAATAGAATTGAAACTTGCAAATGAGTATCCACACATTGATTTTGTAGACAAATTTCCAAGATTTTTACAGCACATCATTCCTGCTGACAACACACGCATACTTGACACTTCAAAAGTTCGTTTTGGTGCACAGCTTGCAGCTGGAACAACAGTAATGCCTGGTGCTTCATACATCAACTTTAATGCGGGAACAACTGGTGTGAGTATGGTTGAGGGTCGCATCTCTTCATCTGCAATTGTTGGTGACGGCTCTGATATTGGTGGTGGAGCTTCCATTCTTGGTGTACTCAGCGGTACAGACGGCAACCCAATTTCTATAGGTAAGAACTGTCTTTTGGGAGCAAACTCTGTATGTGGAATTCCTTTGGGTGACGGTTGTATCATTGATGCAGGGTTGGCTATTCTTGAGGGAACAAAAATAGGTATTTATTCGGCTGAACTTGAAAAAATCAAAGAAGTAAACAAAGGCATTACAATAGAAGGTGAAATTTTTAAAGCAAAACAACTCTCTTTCTTTAACGGTCTTCACTTCAGACAGAACTCTTTAACTGGTAAAATTACAGCGTCACGCTCCACTCGAGAGATTAAACTCAACGCCGATTTACACTAAATTTAAAATTAAATATTGAAGATTTACTCTTCAATATTTATCATAACTGCTTTACAATAGAAAATCGCACAATAATTATACATTTAAATTTTATGTTATAATTATGAAATATGAGGAGGCATTTATGAATATCTCAAATAATATTACATCCATTCAGGCAAATACGACCTTACTAAATGTCAGTGCAAATAATATTGCAAATGTAAATACAGACGGATTTATTCCAAAAGATACAAGAATTACAAATGATGCAAACTCTGTGCGTGCAACAATCACAGAAGCTGATGACAATGGCTCATCAAGAAGCCAGACAGACCTGGCAAAAGAGATACCCGATCAAATCATTGCACAGGATGCGACTGCCGTCAATGTAACTGCTATAAAAACGCAGGACGAAATGATGGGAACGCTTTTGGATATAAAAACATAATCAGCGGGTCACAATATTCATACTTTTTAAATTTTTTAAAAAAGAGGCACTCTCATCAAAATCAGATAGGTTATTTCCCATTTCAAGAGTGCTGAAAACCGTTTTTCCAATAATAAATCTGCCTTGGACTCCATTATGCAGAGTTTTTATACCCCAAACATTTTGAAAAATAATTATTTTATCATTTTTAGTGCCAACATAGAGCGCTATATGTCCTTTTTTATATAAAAGTGTTTCAAAAGGAACGCCATATTTTTTAATTGTTTCAACCTTTTTCTCATCAGACATATTTTCTAAAGATATGACCTTGCCAATTTTACTTTGCTGATAGGAGTTTCTCGGAAGCCAGATGCCAAACGGTGCGAAAAAATCTCTGAGTGTGGAAGAACAGTCTCTTTGGTTGTATATTCCGCCCCAACCATAGTTTACATGTAAGAGTTGCTCCATAATAAGATTGATGTTTTTTGCATTGAATTTTAATATTCCATGATGTGCAATTTTTTTATTGAGTGAAGTATTTACACAATAGGGTTCTTTCAATTTATAATCTGCTACAGTTATAATATGAAACTCTTTGTCATTTTGGTTGATGAGTGGGAACATTGTACCTAAAGTGGATTTAAATAAAAAATCTTTTTCTGGCGTATACAAAGGTTCATTGTCTTTTAAGATAAATACCTGCTCTGCCTTTTGCCATCTATCTGTGCACTTTTTGTCTACATAAACAATGTCACGTGATTTTACCCATCCATATGCAAAACTCGATTTGACAAACACCCACTCTTTATCTTTTGAATAATGTGAAACAAAAATCGGTTTATTTGCGGCAACAGTAGAGTTTTGCATATAATCAAATGGAAAACCCTCCCCTGCTTTACCTGGATCTCTCAGTACAGGCCGACTTGTGGGAAAAGCTCGTATATCAAGCTTTTTTAGTGTTATCGCCCGTTTATTGAGAGTTGCATAAGATACAAAATTTGAATTTTCTTTGATTGCATTAAAAAACTGTTCATCAAGTGGTTGTAGATTTTCTCCATAGCTGTTTGTAGCATCAAATGTTTTATATGCCCACATTGCATTTTCTAACGGAATATCCATCTTCTCAATATTCCATGGCTGAAAATACATTATGGTAAATTTTTCTAATGACGAAATATAGCCCTTGTTTATAGTACGCGTATAGGATGAAACATCCTGAGAGATTTCGCTAAGACCTTTTACAGACTGTGCTTTATTCATTTTTTGATAAGAAACAGTCTGTGATGTTTTTTGCGAGCATCCACTCATCAAAACAAGTGCTAAAAATAGATACAGATACTTCAAAAAAATCCTTTAATCTACATCACCAAATCGACTGACAACCCTGCCGACTACTTCAACCTGACTTGCATCAAGTGTTTGTGTATTATAGACAGAATTGTCAGAGATTATATCAAGTTTTCCGTCAATTCTCTTTTGTACACGTTTTATAAAAAGCCCTGCTTCGGTTCTTATGGTAAAAATACCACCGCGATTGATATCTGTCTTGCTTCTGTTAATAAATACAATATCATTATAACTAAAAGTAGGTTCCATGGAGTCACCCGAAACATTAATAGCTTCTATGTTTTGCAGCTCTTTCTCTCCACCGAGCATAAAAACAAACTGCTCAGGAATTTCAAGCTCTTCTACCTCTTCACACTCTATATCACTTCCTCCGCCTGCACTGGCATTGATATCGGAAAAGTATTTGACCATATAAAATTTATTTGTTGCTTCTACAAGGCTCTCTGGAGACTGTCCATACAGCAGCCAGTTTATAGAGATACTTCTTTTTGCACAAAAATCCAATAATTCGTTAAATGGAATTTTGTTACGTTTTTTCATTGTTGCAAAATTCATCTGCGAAATACCCAATACCGCAGCAACATCTTTGTCAAAAACTTTTTTCGGAGCAACTTCATCAGAGATAATGCTTTTAATCTCTTCCACTATATCTAAGAAACTATTCATTTTGAACCCTTTTTGTATTGATTTGCAATAGTATAGTCTAAAAATTCAAGAATGTCAAAAAATATTTTGCAATTTGCAATATTTTTTATAATTTTTCTGAATTGTTGTAATATTACTACATATTTATATAAAGGATGAAACATGTCATTACTTATTAAAAATGCAGAGAGTTTGTTTGAAAAGTTTGAAAAACATTTAGAAAAGTGGGCAGAAAAATTATTTTAGGATTTGAGATCTTTGTCTTTTTCACGTTCTTGCGATTTTGTTTTGTGATAGCCGGCAAATATAAAAACCATAAATAGGACAAACAAAAGTGTCATGACTGTATCAACGAAACTGTTCACTGTTTACTCCTCGCTAAATGTAGAATAATTTTGACGGATTGCATCATAGAGAATTATTCCTGTACTGATAGCAAGATTAAGACTGCGTCCCTCTTTTGTCATAGGAATAGTTATGTTTTGAGATTTATACTTATTTAAAATTTCTTCGGGTATTCCTTTTGTTTCACTGCCAAAAAATATATAATCACCTTCTTTGAATTTGGCATCAAAATAGGGTCTGTCTGTTTTTGTTGTAGCAAAATAGGCATTATCAGTTATATCATTACATGTAAAGAATTCATCAATACTTTCCCATACTTTCAAATCAAGTTTATCCCAATAATCAAGTCCTGCACGACGGACAGCTTTTTCATCTATATCAAAACCTATAGGTTTAATTAGGTGCAGCGAAGCACCTGCATTGACACACAGTCTGCCAATTGCTCCGGTATTGTTAGGAATTTGCGGATGTACCAAAACTATATTAAAAGACATTAAAAGATTACCGTTCTGTTTGCATAGGTAAATATTCTGTCTTCAAGGGCAAGTTTCAGCGCTCGAGAAAGTACGACTTTTTCAACATCTCTGCCCGCACGCTGCATATCTTTCCAACTGTAGGCATGCGTTACATGTATAGTTTCTTGAGCGATAATAGGGCCTTCATCAAGATTGTTATTCACAAAATGCGCTGTCGCTCCAATAATTTTCACACCTCTGTCATATGCCTGTTTATAGGGATTTGCACCTATAAATGCAGGTAAAAACGAATGGTGTATGTTTATGATTTTATTTTCAAATGTTTCAACAAATCTCGGCGTCAAAATTCGCATATATTTTGCCAGAACTATAAAATCAACTTCTTTATAGCTTTGGATAGCCTCAATAATTTGACTTTCATGTTCCTGACGCTCCAAACCCTGATGAGAAATCGTGATATAAGGAATATCAAACTTTTCTACAAATGATGCCAAATTATCATAATTAGAAATAACTGCAACAATATTCGCCTCAAGTTCACCCGCTTCATGACGAATAAGAATATCGCCGAGTGCATGAATCTCTTTTGTTGCCATAATTATGATGTTTTTTTTCTCAGGTTTTACAATTTTTATACCGGACTGCTCAGGCAATACTTCACGTAAAGCTTCAAACAATTCTGTGTTATCAACATTCCCGTCAACAACACTGCGCATAAAAAATTTATTGCTTTCTTTGTCAACAAACTCACTGTTGGACAGAATATTCAGATCATAATTATAAAATATACTTGAAACTTTGTGGACAAGTCCTTTTTCATCATTTGCATCTATTAACACTCTATATTGACTCATCTACAAATTTCCCTTTTCCAATTTTTCAACACGGGCGTCTATTGTTGCCAAAGTATATTCCAAAAAGTTAAGTGTCATATCTACTTTGGCTTCAATATTTGCATTATTTGGTGCCTGAAAACCTTCAAAAAGAACCAAAAGTCTCTCTCTTATGGAGTTCAAATAGATTAATTCACTCTCCATAGATGTATGCGCATCATCTTTTTGTTGCGGGCGTTCTTCTGTTTCTTCAGCAAAAGTCTCCTGTTGCACTTCTTTTACACTCTCTTGCGGCAGTTCATCTTCCATTTCAGCCAGCGTTGACAATATGACATCTTTTAGTTCCATGCTTTTAATAACCACCTTTCAAACTCTTTGAACTCAACTTCAGAATCCATTTTTAAAAAATACTCTTTCATTTGAACATTTACATGTAAAAACTTTTTTCTCATACCGGAGAGTCTTCTTATAGCAATTTTGGCATCACTGTTATTTGGATCTTTTTTCAAGACTTCTTTATAAATTTCCAATGCCTCTTCTTTTAAACCTTGCAGTTCATAAATATTTGCCAAAGTCAGAGTCTGCATATGAAATCAGCCTACTTTTCTATGTAGTTTGCAATAATTGAACCAATTTCACTTGTTGAACAGACTTCTTTTGCATCAAACT
Organism: Sulfurimonas sp.; assembly: GCA_026988735.1. GTDB lineage: Bacteria > Campylobacterota > Campylobacteria > Campylobacterales > Sulfurimonadaceae > Sulfurimonas. The sequence goes on along the minus strand of JALSKR010000252.1, from coordinate 17,274 downwards.
GAGCCAAGTCACCGGTTCTGTACCCTTCACTCAAGGTTTTTTTGATGGCATTGTCAATCTTATCGGCTGCTTCTTCTTCTTTGAGCGCATATCGAAGCATCATTGATGCCGAAGAAATAGTTGCTATAGGGTTTGCTATTCCCTGCCCTGCAATATCAGGTGCCGAACCGTGAATAGGCTCATATACACCGATTTTGGCACCGATTGAAGCAGATGGCAACAGTCCTATAGAACCTGAGAGCATACTTGCCTCATCGCTTAATATATCACCAAAGATATTTCCTGTAAGCATGACATCAAACTGTTTCGGATCACGAATAAGCTGCATTGCCGCATTATCTACATACATATGAGAAAGTTCTACTTCAGGATACTCAACAGCCACTTCTTCAACAGTTTCTCTCCACAGCTGAGAAACATCCAGAACATTGGCTTTGTCAATTGAGCATACACGCTTAGAACGGGTCATGGCAATTTTGAATGCCTGATGCGCTATACGGACTATCTCATCGCGTGTATAGACCATTGTATTCCAGCCTTTGTGTTCATCTCGTCCCTTAGGTTCACCAAAATAGATACCGCCGATAAGCTCACGAACTACCATTAAGTCAACACCGCGGACTACCTCCGGTTTCAATGAAGAAGCATTTACAAGTTCATCATACACAACCGCCGGACGTAAATTGGCATACACACCAAGCTCCTTTCTAAAACGCAAAAGACCGCTTTCGGGACGCTTTTCACGAGGCAGATTGTCCCATTTTTCACCGCCGATAGCACCAAAAAGTACAGCATCAGAATTCAATGCTCCGGAAATTGTCTCTTGAGGAAGCGGATCACCTGTAATATCATACGCGCAGCCACCCATTAATAAATCTTCATATTTCAGAATAAAGCCACTGTATGATGCAACTGCATCCAACACTTTTACAGCCTCGTCAATAATTTCAGGACCAATTCCATCACCTTTTATAAGTGCTATTTTATATGATTTCATCTATTTTTTTCCTTCTACTTCATTTTTTGCAAAGTTCATCAAACCACCTGCGTCTATCAATTCCTGCATGAAAGCAGGAATCGGAGTAAATTTATATGTTTTATCTGTACTTTTATTTGTAATTGTGCCTGCATTCATATCAATGCTGATTGCATCACCCTCTTGAATCTCATCTGCTTCTTTAAGTTCAAATATAGGCAGACCCATATTAAATGCATTTCTGTAAAAAATTCTGGCAAATGTAGGCGCAATGATTGCAGCTACACCGGCAGCTTTCAATGCAATAGGAGCGTGTTCACGTGAACTTCCGCAACCAAAATTCTCGCCTGCGACGATAACATCACCCGGAGTCATTTTGTTTACAAATTCCGGATCAGAGTCTTCCATTACATGTTTTGCAAGTTCTTCCGGTACTGAAGTATTTAAATATCTTGCAGCAATAATCAAATCGGTATCTATATCTTTTCCAAATTTCCAAACTTTTCCATCTATGTTTGCTTTTTGCATCTAAAATCCTATTGTTTTTACTAAATAATTTTGCGATTATATCTAAAATGTTATATGAAGTTAATTAAAAAATGATTTTACAAATAAACCGTATTAATATTAACAAATATCAATACAGTTTCATAAGATTACTATCGCTTGAGGTTATTTGTAGTTTGAAGCATCTCATCACTGGTGGTAATGATTTTAGAGTTTGCATCATAGGCACGCTGTCCTGTAATTAAATCTGTAAGTTCAACTACCAACTCAACATTACTGAGTTCCACAAACCCCTGTCTTAACGTTCCCAACCCGTCAATACCGGGAATCCCTTCAACAGGCTGACCCGAACTGTCAGTTTCAAGATAAAGATTATCACCCATTGCATGCAAACCGGCCGGATTTATAAAATTGGTTGTTTGAATCTGTCCTATCTGTGTTGCCTGTGTCTGTCCCGGCTGAATCACTGTCACTGTTCCGTCTGTACCGATATTAATATTTGTCGCATCAGGCGGAATAACAATCTGTGGTACCAATGTGTATCCGTCACTGTTGACAATCGTTCCGTTTTGATCTATTTTAAAAGCACCGTTTTTAGAATAAACCTGTGTCCCGTCAGGCAGTTCCATTTTAAAAAAGCCTCTGCCCGTAATAGCCAAATCCAGATTATTATCCGTCTGTTTTAAAGAACCTTCGGAAAATATTTTATTTATTGCTGTAGGACGAGCGCCCAAACCAACTTCTATACCTGTAGGACTTTTTGTTGTATCACTTGTAGATGTTCCGGCATATTCCATTACATGATACATCAAGTCAGCAAATTCTGCACGAGATTTCTTAAATCCTATAGTATTTACATTGGCAATGTTATTCGCTGTCGTATCAATTTGTGTCTGCATCCCCAACATTCCTGTTGAAGCTGTATAGAGTGATTGCATCATAGTAGTATTATTCCTTTATTTTAAGCTTTTTTCGCAAGTTTTTCTATTGCGTCTCTGTTCATATCATTCATTTGTGCATCCATTACCTTTTGATACATTCCTACAAGTCTGTTCGTTTCAATAAGCTGTGTCATCATTTTTACTGCATTCACATTGCTTTTTTCCACAAAACCCTGTCTGACTGCACCACTTTGTTCAATGCTTGTTAAAGAGTCTGTATCCGGAAGTCTGTAAAGGTTGTCACCCTCTTTGATAAGATCTTTGAGATTGTCAGGCTGAGCAATAAATAATTTTTTATTTTCCACTAGAGAGAGACTGTTTGGAACATTTGTAAAAATCTGCCCGTTTTTGTCTACTTCTATAACACTGTCCATTGTCGCAAAACTGATTCCCTCTTTTGACTTTTGATAATCACTCGGAAGTACCTCGTACCCCTGTTTGGTAACAAGCTTTCCTTCATCATTGAGGGTAAAAGCACCGTCGCGGGTAAGGCGTATGCCCTCGGGTGTTTTCACTGCAAAAAACAATCCTTCTTGAGAGAGTGCAAAATCCAAAGAGTTTGAACTTTTTTGCATATTTCCAACAGAGTAGTCAGTATAAGAGTCTACTATCTGTGGTGCCCGTGTCATTGTTCTGTTTAAAAAAGCTGCACTCTCTTTGGAATTGTCACTGTTTGGAAGTTCATCCCTTGCCTCTTTATACAGCCGCATAAAATCACCGACGATAAGCTGATCTTCTTTAAAACCGTTTGTATTCACATTTGCCAAATTATTTGCAATGGTATCAAGTCTGTTAAACTGCGTTACCATCCCGGCAGCAGAACTGTAATAACCTGTTTGCATTTATTGCCCCTGTATTAGTTTACATGTAATAAGCAATGTCCGTTCCAACAAAATTTTATTCGAAAAAAAGCATCTGTTAAGAATATTTCGGTATAATCCACCTTTTAAAAACCTTAACTCAATTGGAGCACCCTCCCATATGACAGCAAAAGAACTCAACAAAGCTTTAGAGACCTTTTTTGAAGAACACAAGTCCAAAGATTGTGTCACTTATGAATCTTTAATCGAATTTTTTGACAAACAGCCTACAGCTGCTCAGGCAAAAAATATTTATAAACTTCTCCAAAAACATAAAAAATGTATCTATACCTCCAGCGAACATGCTAAAAAATTAAATGATCAAGAAGCAGAAGCACGCAGAAGTGCCCAGCGAAAAATGCTCGAAGACAATGAAACAGATAAATTTGATATTTTAAAAGAGCATGAACTTCTTGAATGGTCCCGTTCAGATTCTCCTGTTCGTATGTATCTTCGCGAAATGGGACAGATTCCACTTCTTACAAAAGAAGAAGAGATTGAAATTTCTAAAAAGATAGAAGCCGGAGAAAGCATTATTATAGATGCCATCTGTTCTGTACCCTATCTGATAGATTTCATTCTAGACTATAAAGAACCTCTTATCAATCGAGAAAGACGCGTCAAAGAACTCTTTAAAAGTTTTGAAGACGAAAAAGATGACGGAGATGATGAGACAGATGATGACTCGGCAGAAAAAACACTCTCTGTAAAAGACAAAAGCAGAGTTGAAAAAGTATCTACAAGTTTCAAAGCTTTGGAAAAAGCGAAAAAAGACTGGGTAAAAGCCACAGAAAAAGCACCTGAAAATCTTGACGGGGAGCTTACTGAAGAAATTGTACACTACTATTTGACTGTAACATACAAAAAATCTGTACTCAAAGAGAAACTTCTTGACCTCGGACCTACTTCAAAACTTATAAATGAACTGGTAAAAGCGATGGAGACGACCCTCAAGAGTGACGAAGGGTATGACAAAGAGCTGAAACGTTTAGAGTACAAACTGCCTCTTTTCAATGCAACATTAAAAGCAAATCATAAAATTTTAGTGGAAAAGATTCAGGATCTGACAAAAGAAGACATTGCCAACATGGTTCCTGAAGCTACGATGGTTTCAACATATATGGAAATTAAAAAACTTGTTCAAACTAAAGAGGCTTCCAAAAACAGCTTTGATATGGAACCGGAAAAACTTGCTGATATTTTAGAACAGATAAAACGCGGTAAAAATATTTCGGAAATTTCCAAAACAAAAATGGCAAAATCGAATTTACGTCTTGTAGTCTCCATTGCCAAGCGTTATACAAACCGTGGTTTGCCGTTCCTTGACCTTATCCAGGAAGGAAATATCGGACTTATGAAAGCAGTTGACAAATTTGAATATCAAAAAGGATACAAATTTTCAACCTATGCAACATGGTGGATTCGTCAGGCTATTTCTCGTGCCATAGCAGATCAGGCCAGAACTATACGTATTCCGATTCATATGATCGAGACGATTAACCGTATCAATAAAATTATGCGTAAACACCTACAGGAAAACGGAAAAGAGCCGGATGTTGATACAATTGCAAAAGAAGTTGGTCTTTCTGTTGAAAAGGTCAAAAACGTTATTAAAATTACAAAAGAGCCTATATCACTTGAAGCACCGATAGGAAGCGAAGATGATGGTCGATTTGGTGACTTTATAGAAGACAAGGCATCCCTTTCTCCTTCTGATGCCATCTTAAAAGATGATTTGAGAATTCAGATTGAACAGGTTCTTGAGCAGTTGAATGAAAGAGAAAAAGCCGTTATCAAACTCCGATTCGGAATTATGGATGATGAAAGTGACAGGACACTTGAAGAGATTGGTAAAGAACTCAGTGTAACCCGTGAGCGTGTTCGTCAGATTGAATCAAGTGCCATCAAAAAACTTAAACATCCTAAAGTTGGACGAAAACTAAAAAACTATATTGAAGAATAATGATGAATATGACATTAGAACAAAAATGGATAGAAAACGATTATAATCCATTCATTTTATTTCATTCTAATGGAAAAATAATTTCTCTCAATACAGAAGCTCAGTTTCTACTGGGTTCTGTCCAGCCCAGTGAACTTTTTAACCTTGCCCAAACCTATGCCAACATAACTTTTGGTTTTAAAACAACCTTTTTAGAACTGGAATACGGCAGATATAAATTTTTTGCCATTACTGTCGGCTATGAAGACGAAGAGTGCATAGGTATCAAACTCTACCAGGCACCAACCTACAAAATAAATACAAAAAAACCTGATGGTGAACTCACAAATATATTTACAATTACAGATTTATGTATTGCTTCAAATTCCATCAGTTCGGAAATAAATTTTATTAAAAACTATGACCCGACTATTCCTGATGTTGTTGTCAATGCCAATAATTTAATCAAGTTGTTAAATTTCATATATAAAGCATCCCAAAAAAGCAGAGTCATTGAAACAAAAATTTCCTATATTGTTGGAGAATATATCAAGTTTCATGACAAAAAATATGGTCTTTTTTCTATCTCTGTTATAGCGGACAATATTGACAAAGAAGTGTTGCCAGACATCAAAATGCTCGCTGACAAATATGATTTTTATGTAGAAATTACTAAAAAATCAATATCCATACATCTTCCAATCATAACACATTAAGGGCGCTTCTACGCCCTTAAGCTAAAACTTCTTTAGAGGCAAAAGCACCGGTTACAATTCCGATTAAAAGAGACGGAAGGTAATATGCCAGTTCCAGTACTTCATTGTTTTTCAAAGCTATAAATCCTAATATAAGCACTATATAGGGTACAATCCGTACAATGGAAACACTGCCTCTGAAGCCGTGTTTTGCATTTTTTAGACTTAAAGTCTTTATTTTTGCTTTTTCTTCTTTGACAATCTGTTTTAAATCAAGTTCTTCTGCCGGTGTATTATTTATACTGTCATCTTCGTAAAGTCCATGCGGATCATCTATTGTGTCAAGCAGGTCACGTTCTTCTTCATATTCTTTAGTATCAATTTTATTATGAATCATTTTTCTGTAAGAATATGAGGAACCGAGTATAATTAGAAAAGCACTTAAGAATGCAATTTCAATATTTAAAAATATTTTTTGAGAATAAAAATATGTGATAAAAATCAGAATCTGTACCACAAAAAAAATACTAATAGTTTTTTTCACCGTAATCCTCATCCTCATCATCTTCAAGTTGTTTTTTTATTGCATACCTGTCTTCTTTTGCCAGTTTTTCAAATTCTTTGTACTGTTTTGAGTATGCTTTATAAATATTTAATATTGCTGCTGCAACTCCAATGAAAACACCTACCCAAAAAAGCCACGCGATATCTGTCCATCTTTTTAACAGCCAGCCAATACCGACACCCAACAGTACCGCCACAACCATAGATATGCCTAAAGAGAGACTGTCAGCTGCCTCTACAATAGGTTTTATTCTTGGTTTGCGTTGCCCCAGGGCATTCTCTCTAGCTTTGCTGTTCACCTTATCTTGCGTGTCATCAGACATTTGTTATCTCCTTAAAGACTGCATCACTCGCCTGTATGGTATTTTCTATCATTTCATCTGTAATTGCAGTGGAAATAAATCCGGTTTCATATAAAGAACAGGCAAAATAGTAACCTCTCTCAAGCATTCCTGTATGAAACTTTGCAAAAAGTTCTGCATCACTCTTTGTAGCATCACTAAAGTTTTTTACAGGTTTGTCATTAAAGAAAAAACCAAACATTGAGCCTCTTGTATCTACCTGCATAGGTATATTGTACTTTGCAGCGGCACTTTGCATACCTTCAACCAGTCTTTTGGCTCTTTCGTTTAAAACATCAATCACTCTTGCATTTTTTTTGAGTTTCATAAGTGCTGTATATCCTGCTGCCATCGCTACAGGATTTCCGCTTAGTGTTCCTGCCTGATAAACCGGACCTTCAGGTGATAGCATTGCCATTATCTCTGCGCGTGCACCAAAAGCACCTACCGGCATACCACCGCCTATCACCTTGCCAAGTGTCACTATGTCAGGTTTCACACCTGTGATGGACTCAGCGCCATGAACAGTTGCACGGAATCCGCTCATCACTTCATCAAACAAAAGCAGGGTACCGTGTTCGTCACAAAGTTTTCTCAGTTCATGTAAAAATTCTTTTTCAGCCGGAACAAGTCCCATATTTCCGGCTATTGGTTCTATAATCACACAGGCAATATTATCCGAATCTGCAAAACATTTTTTGACACTTTCTATATTGTTATATTCAGCCAAAAGCGTATGTTTTGTAAAATCAGCCGGAACGCCTGGGCTTGATGGATTTCCAAATGTTGCCGCACCGCTTCCCGCTTCAACCAAAAGAGCATCACTATGTCCGTGATAACATCCGGTAAATTTTACTATATCATCACGCCCTGTAAAACCACGTGCCAGACGAATAGCACTCATAACAGCTTCTGTTCCGCTGCTTACAAAACGTACTTTGTCGATGGAATCAAAAAAACTGACAACAAGTTTTGCGAGTTCTGTCTCTGCCAATGTCGGTGCGCCAAAGCTCAGCCCATGCTTTACAGCATCTATCACAGCCGCTTCTATAGCTTCATCACGATGACCAAAAAGTAAAGGCCCCCAACTCTGCACATAATCAACATACTTGTTACCATCTACATCTTTTAAGTAAGCACCTTGCCCCTCAGTGATAAAAATAGGTGTTGTTCCAACACTTTTAAATGCTCTTACCGGTGAATCAACCCCACCCGGGATTAAACGCTGTGCCTCTTCAAATGCTTTTTGTGATGCCTCTGTATTCATTTGCAACCTTGTATCTCTATTTTTTTATAATTATATCTAAGTATTGCTAAACGACAGCAATCCTATTAATATTGATTTGATATAATCTCACAAATTAAATAATGGATTATTTTTGAACAGATCTTCTTTTGCCTTTTTCGTTGCTTTACTGATACATCTGCTTCTGTTTTTGCTTTTGTGGATACTGTGGACCTTAACACCCGATATGGATAAAAAAGCAGTTCCCAAAGAAAAAAGAATTAAGATATCTCTCAAAGAGATGCCTAAAAAGCATAAAAAGTCTGGACTTACAAAGCAAAAAGTCAAACCTACTCCTGTTGCTCCGCCAATGCCAAAAGGCTCGCAACTGAAAAAAATAGTAAAACCCAAAACTGTAAAGTATGAACCAAAGAAAACACCCAGAAAACCAAAATTAAACAAGCCGAAAAAAACAAAAAAAATCATTAAAAAAACAGTGAAACAGCCAAAGGTCAAACCTCTTCCGACAAAAAAATCCTATATTCCTGTAAAAAAAAAGACCATACAAAAAGAAAAGAAAAAACCAAAGAAAAAACAAAACAAACTCTCTTGGCTTTATGAAGACAAATCTGCCCAGGAAGCAAAAAGTGTCAAGAAAAGAACAACACACAACAACAGCAATATTTCCCAAAACATTAAAAAACTCTACGGTGATGAATTTGGGAAACTCACCCCCGGACAACAGCAGTATATATTAGATAACCAGGAGATTATGCGCCGCATCACCCAACAGGTCCTTAATCGCGTTGCACGAGTCAATATCCCGCGGGATTTGAATGTAAACAGAAGCAATGTAATAGAATTTTATCTGCATCCAAACGGAGATATGACAGGTTTTCGTTTTCTATCAAAAAGTGGCTACTATATTCTTGATGATACAACAAAAGAGACTATAGAGTATGCCTACAGCAGGTATCCTAGACCAAAAGAGACAACACTTATCCGTTATAATGTTTTTTATAATCTGGCAAGATATTAGGCTTTTTGTGTCTGAAGCAGTTGTAAGGCGCCTTTATATATAGGCTCATCAATAAACCCGTACTCTTCATCTACAAAGCCTGTAATACCTTCAGCACGATGCATCTCAAAAAGTTTCACAATGATTTTTGCCCTTTTTAACTCCTCCTCTGTATCTACAAATATTTTATGTACAAGTTTCACCTGCCCTGGTGAAATACAGGCTTTTGCATCATATCCCATCTCTTTTTCAAGCAACAACCATTGTTCAAAAGTTTGTAAATCTTCAAATTCCTGAAATACAAAGGAGACAGGTTTTACTTTCATAGCTTTGGCTGTAATTAAAAAATGCGCAAGCATATATTTCATAGTCGGATTTTGCAGAGTAATTAAACTCTGTGAAAGCCCCATATCGGCAAACAAATCCAAAATCCCAAGATAAAATACACTTACACGTTTGTTTATAGCAAAAGTTACTAAATTGTGCCATGCCTCTGCTGTCTCTATGGAAAGATGCAAATCTATTTCGTCATGCAAAAGAGCCAGTACATTTATTACTTCCTCTTTGTTTTTAATTTTTGGCACACGAATGGCATCAGGCATAAACTGGTTCAGATATGTAATCTCATCATAGCCACCCTCGTCCAAAGCATTAACCCGTACAACCAGTTTTTTGTCACTCTTTTTCAGTTTAGAGAGAAAAATTGCCGCTAAAACAAGGGCAAAAGGCTTCTCTTCTTTACTGACTCCGTCTTCTAAATTCAACATAATACATTCTGCCTCAAGCCTCTGTATTTTAGAAAGATGTTTGATATTGTTACAAGAGAGCATCAACACTGATTTGAAACTGTTTTTTTTGTTAATGTGGCGAAATGTTGGTACAGCCAAAGCATCAAGTGCAGCCAAATCTCTGTTTTTATAAGCTTCTTCTATTTTACTTAACATCTTTTTTCTTTTTATCGTTTTTGTGCAGATAGAGATAGAGTGCCTGAATTTCTTCTGTCGTTAAAAAATATCTCGGCATACCTCTTTTCCTTTGGTTCAAAACTCTATAGAAGTTATTGAATTCAATGTTGTTAATTCTTGGACCGACAAAACTTTTTTTCTTTTTTTTATGCACATAATTTGCTATGACTTTCCCCTCACCATTTTCTCCGTGACAATTTTGACAACCTATGCCTCTTGGATTTTTATAAAGCTGTGAAGCATATTCCATCGGTGTTATAAAAGTAGCTGACGAAAAAAGGAGTATTGGTAAAGATATAAAAAAGATATATTTCATTATTAGCCTAATATTATTTTAAAAGAGTATAATATCAAAAAATTTATTTAAGAGGTTTAAATGCAGATTCTTGATGGAAAAGCACTTGCAAAAAAAATTGAAGAAAATGTGGCAGATGAAGTTGCCAAATTAAAAGCACAAACAAATAGAACTCCAGGACTTGCCGTAATACTTGTAGGACAAGACCCTGCTAGTCAAGCCTATGTCAGCATGAAGAAAAAAGCCTGTGACAGAGTCGGTTTTTACTCAGTCAGTCATGAAATGCCTGAAGACATTTCTCAAGATGCGATAGAAAATACCATCAAGATGATGAATCAAAACCCGAATATTGACGGCATACTTGTTCAGTTACCTCTGCCTCCACAAATTGACACAACAAAAATTCTTGAACTTGTTGATCCTGCAAAAGATGTTGACGGTTTTCATCCTTACAATGTAGGTCGTCTTGTAACGAATCTTGATGGATTTGTACCCTGCACGCCACTTGGTGTAATGGAACTTTTAAAAGAGTACAACATAGATGTAAAAGGAAAAAACTGCTGTGTTGTCGGTGCTTCAAACATTGTCGGAAAACCTATGGCTGCACTTCTACTTAATGCAAATGCCACTGTTGAGGTTTGCCATATATTTACAGATGATTTGAAAAAGCATACATTAAATGCGGACATCATACTTGTCGGTGTCGGTGTAATAAATCTTATAAAAGAAGATATGGTTAAAGATGGTGCAATTATCATCGACATAGGTATCAACAGAGCGGACAACGGCAAACTTGTCGGTGATGTGGATTTTGAAAATGTCAGTCAGAAATGCTCTTATATTACGCCTGTTCCCGGTGGTGTAGGACCGATGACTATTGCAATGCTTTTAAGCAATACGCTTAAAGCTGCAAAACTCAATGCACAGCAAAAAGATTAACTCAATGAAAAAAATCTTACACAAAGCATACAAATGGTCAAACTCCTGGACAGGGACTATCGTCATTGTTCTTTTCACCATCTTTTTTGTTGCCCAAGCTTTTCGTATTCCAAGCGGTAGCATGAAAGACTCTCTTTTAATCGGAGACCACCTTTTTGCCAAAAAATTTGCATATGGTATTCCTATGCCCTACATTCCGTTTTTGGAAATTCCCATTATTCCATGGAGCAAAGAGCTGAAAATTGTCGATGGAGACACTCCAAAACACGGTGATATTGTTATTTTCAGATATCCTGGAAACATTAAACAGCATTTTGTAAAACGCTGTGTCGCTCTTCCCGGAGACGAACTCTTTGTTGCTGACAAAAACCTGTTTCTTCACTTTAAAGAGGGTGACGAATGGATTAAAAAGAATTATAAAGATTATGAAATAGCAATTTTTGACGGCAAACTGTGGGTAAAAAACCCTTATATGAAAAAACATCCCGGTATTCATCATGACCCGAAAATCGTAAATAACGGGCGTTTTCCGATACAGATTTTTTATGTAAACCCGCTCAAAGTCGAAAAAGACCATTATTTTATGATGGGTGACAACCGTGACCACTCCAATGACAGCCGTTTTTGGGGAAGTGTTCCTTATGAAAATATTGAAGGAACACCTTGGTTTATCTATTTTTCGATTGACAAAGATTATACAATTCGATGGGACAGAATAGGAAAAACACCTGCTGATTTGGAAAAACCGGAGCACTTGAAAAAAGCAATACAAGAAAGAGAAAAAGAAGACAAAGAATATTATGGACTCACTTGATTTATTAAAAATAGCAGCTGCCGTTTTAGCACTCGCTATTGCAATTATCGGACACGAGATTATGCATGGCTGGGTTGCTTACATGTACGGTGACATGACAGCCAAAAATGCAGGGCGCTTAACTATAAACCCTGTCTCACATATAGACTTGGTAGGAACTATCATTGTTCCCGCAACTATGTACTTCCTCCCTATGCTTCTTGGCTCAGACGGTGGAATACTCTTTGGCTGGGCAAAACCTGTTCCAATCAATACCTTTACAGTCATCAGCAGAGGCGGCTATAATGCCGCCATGCAGGTGGATTTAGCAGGCATCGTCTATAATTTTACTATGGGTGCAGTTGCGGCAATTACTCTGACGGCTATGAGTACACCGACAACTGCCGACTCTCTGTTTTACATATTTTTCTATATATTTATATACCAACTGCTTATCATCAATATAGTTTTAGGCGTATTTAACCTGCTTCCCATTCCACAGTTTGACGGTGGGCATTTTTTAATGCATCTTGCGTTAAAATATAAAATAAATTCTATTGCAGAATTTTATTACAAATATGACAGATACGGAATTATTATTGTACTTATTATTTTAATGACCCCGTTAAATCAATATGTACTTTTTATGCCGGTACAGGCAATAATACATTTGTTACTATCTTAGAGGAGAAAAGATGAAATTTTATATAGGTACCGACCATGCAGGTTTAGAATTAAAAGACTGGACAGTAGAGCTTTTACAATCAAAAGGACATGAAGTACATGATTTTAGTCCATTTACAAAAGACAGAGTAGACTACCCTGACTATGCACACAAAGTTGCTACTGCAGTTTTAGAAGATAAAGGTGCGCAAGGTATATTGATATGTGGTAGTGGTATCGGTATGAGTATGGCAGCAAACAGACATCACGGTATTCGTGCTGCACTGTGTCATGATGCCTATACGGCAACTGTGGCACGTGGGCATAATGATGCTAATATTTTATGTTTTGGTGAGCGTATTGTCGGAAAAGGCGTTGCCGAATCTATCATTGATGCATGGTTAGCCGGAAGCTTTGAAGGTGGCCGTCACATTGCCAGAGTAGCAAAAATAGAAACTGTCTAACAAATACATTCAAGGAAAAGCTATGTTTGGAGAATGGTCACTTTTAACAATACTCTCTATTGTCTCAATATATTTGTTTGTAAAAATGTTTTATTTTAAAAGCATTACAAACAAAGAACAAAGAAGCAATGACTTAATGAAATTAACGCTTCAGGAGGCAGAAATTTTAATTCGAAAGTACCAGATTCAGCTCCAGCGTGCGCTTGGAAATGTCGATATATTAAGCGAAGAACTGACAAAACTCAGAAATGAATTGAAAGTTTTAAAACAAAGAAACGCAAAACACAGACAGGAAGTAGACAGACTCAATGCAAAAATCAAAGCACTTGAGAGTCGTATTGACGCACTTTTATAAGGATGAAAATGATAACACTAAGTAAAACTGAAAAAAAAATCTTGGAAGACTCAATCAGAGATATACAAGATTTTCCAAAACCGGGCATTGTCTTCAAAGATATCACTACTTTACTCAACAACAAAGAGGCATATGGTGTTTTAATGAATCATCTCTACCAAAGATACAAAGAGTATAACCTTGAATATATTGCCGGTATTGATGCCAGGGGTTTTATATTCGGAGCAGCTTTGGCGCAAATGCTCGGGATTGGATTTGTACCTATTCGCAAAAAAGGCAAACTTCCCTATACAACCATCAGCGAAAAGTATGCACTTGAATACGGAGTAGATGAGATCGAAGTTCATATAGATGCTTTTGGCAAACAAATTGGTGCAAGAGTCCTCGTAATAGATGATTTAATAGCTACAGGCGGTACAGCCAATGCGGCTGCTACACTTGTCAACCAGACAGGTGCAAAGTGCGTAGAATGCTGTTTTATCTTAGGACTTACCTTCCTTGACGGTATAAAAAAACTACAAGAAAAAACTGATGTGTATTCAGTAATAGAGGTTGATTAAAAATGTATATTCCCACTCCTTCAAAATATGATCCTGATGAAAACGGACATTTTGGAATTTTTGGCGGTCGGTATGTTCCGGAAACACTTATGCCGGCGCTTCTTGAGCTCAAAGTTGCATATGAAAGTATTCGTTTTGATAAAGACTTCTGGAAAGAGGTTGACTACTATTTAAAAGATTATGTCGGCCGTCCGAGTCCTTTATTTTATGCCGAAAATATTTCCAGAGAAATCGGTGCAAAAGTTTATCTTAAACGCGAAGATTTAAATCATACAGGAGCTCATAAAGTCAATAATGTCATAGCACAGGGTTTAATGGCAAAACGACTCGGCTATAAAAAAGTTATCGCAGAAACCGGTGCAGGACAACACGGTGTGGCAACGGCAACAATAGCTGCACTTTTAGATCTTGAGTGTGAAATATTTATGGGTGCAAAAGATGTAGAGCGCCAGGAGCTCAATGTGTTTCGTATGAAACTTCTTGGTGCCAAAGTAAATGCTGTTGAGAGTGGCAGTAAGACACTCAAAGATGCGATGAATGATGCCATCCGTCACTGGGTTACCAACGCAAGAGATACTTTTTACATTATAGGAACAGTTGCAGGTCCACACCCCTACCCTATGATGGTTCGGGATTTTCAGGCAATTATAGGCTGGGAGGCAAGAGCACAGATTTTAGAAAAAGAGAACAGACTGCCGGATTACGTACTTGCCTGTATAGGTGGAGGCAGCAATGCCATAGGTATGTTTCAACACTTTTTAGAAGATAAAGAGGTACAGTGCATTGGTATTGAAGCCGGTGGACTTGGCTTAGACACAAACAAACACGGCTGTTCTTTGGAAAAAGGACGTCCGGGTGTTTTGCATGGTCAGATGAGTTATCTGCTCCAGGATGAAGACGGACAGGTCCTTGAAGCGCACTCTATCAGTGCAGGACTTGATTACCCTGGAATCGGACCCGAACATGCTTTTCACAAAGACAACAAATCAGTCATATATGACAATATAACCGATCAAGAAGCTTTGGATGCTTTCGTATGGCTTTCACAAAAAGAAGGCATTATACCGGCATTTGAGAGTTCTCATGCTGTAGCATATTTAAAAAAGATGCCTGACATAAAAGATAAACTCATCATCGTGAATCTTTCAGGCCGCGGTGACAAAGATATGATTCAGGCAAAAGACATTTTGCATTTTGACTAAGTGATTATAATCCAATCTTGTACCATCAACAGACACTGATAAAAAAGAAATTTACAAAAAAGTCAACTCTTATAAATAAAGGAATACTATGAATATCAAATTAATTACCGCTAAAGCATATAACGCAAAAAACAATGTGATTGTGGAATTCGTTACACCCCAAAACTTAGGTATACATAAATACTTTAAACTGCTGAACAAAGCAGGTTTTTCTGCCAAACAGGACACTCTGTGTAATTTATACGAAAAAGAAATACTTCTGTGTGGCATTGAAGACAACAGCGATGACAATATTCGCAGTGCTGCTGTTACTGCCATAAAAACATTAAAAGCATCCAACTATAAATCTGCCAGTTTCAGTGTAGACAAAAACAATATAAAAGCTGTTTTAGATGGATTAATACTGGGCGGATATGAATTTAACAAATATAAAACGAAAAAAGAGAAACAAAAACTTAAAAATATTTATCTTACATGTAAAGATGTAGCCGAATTAAAAGATGCGTTTGAAGAAGCTGTCATTATAGCTGATGCTACATGCTATACACGTGATATTGTAAATATCGCTCCAGATGATTTAAATCCGCCCTCTTTTGCAAAACTGGCTAAAAAACTGGCACGCGAAAACTCACTTGAATGTAGCGTTTTAGGACATAAAGAACTTCAAAAAGAAAAATGTGAGGCGATGCTTGCAGTCGGACGTGCTTCATGTCACGATACAAAACTCATTCATTTGGCATACAAACCGAAAAATCCTAAAAAAATCATCTCTTTAGTAGGCAAAGGTCTTACATATGACAGTGGTGGACTCAGTCTCAAACCTGCTACATCTATGGTAACAATGAAAATGGACAAAGCCGGAGCCTGTGCCGTCCTTGGCATCATTAAAGCTGTAAGTGAATTAAAACTTGACATTGAAGTACATGCCTTTGTAGGTGCAGTTGAAAATATGATAGGCGGTAATGCTTACAAGCCTGATGATGTGCTTGTTTCTCGTAAAGGTGATACAATCGAAGTAAGAAATACCGATGCAGAAGGTCGTTTGGTTCTTGCAGATGTACTGGATTATGCGCAAGATAAAGTTCAAGCTGATTATCTGTTCGATTTTGCAACGCTTACTGGTGCATGTATGGTAGCACTTGGACAGTATACAACAGGAGTTATGGGACATTCTTCAAGACTCAAACATGATATTTCAAAAGCTTCTAACAAGGCTGGAGAGCTAACAGCTTCACTCCCTTTTAATAAACATCTCAAAAAACAGCTCAAGAGTGAAATAGCTGATATTTGCAATATCTCAAACAAACCATATGGCGGGGCTATAACGGCAGGACTTTTCTTAGATAACTTTATCAAGGAAGAGAACAAAGATAAATGGCTACACTTTGACATTGCAGGAAGTGCTTATACTGAGAGTCCATGGGATGTCAATGTATATGGCGGAACCGGTGCAGGTGTTCGTTTTATGAGTGAGTTTTTAAAAAGTATCAAATAAATATGATATAATTGCACAATTAAATTTACAAAGGAGAGAAGATGTCATTAAAAGAACTGTTTATTGCAACTGCACTCGCACTGTTTAACAGTTCAAAACCATGCCATTGTCATCTCTTCTTTACCATCAAATCAAAACTGATGGTTTTACTTAATCACTACATTCCGAGATGTCCATACTATACAGTATGTTTTGCATTTCGCCGTAGTGGTATCCACCCTCCTTTTTCAATATCCTAATAATAAATCAAAAACTTTAGAAAAACAAATAAAAATATAGTCAGAAATGACTCAAATCAAAGGATATTGTTATGTCAAAAAATACGTATGTAGTAGGATTTCCAAGAATTGGAGAACAAAGAGAACTCAAGTTTGCACTTGAGAGCTATTGGGCAAAAAAAAGTGACTTTAGTGAAGTTGAAAAAGTAGCAAGAGAGTTAAAACAACGACACTGGGAGTATCAAAAAGATGCAGG
>JALSKR010000251.1 GCA_026988735.1 Sulfurimonas sp. | reverse complement strand
AATACGCCTGTTTGGGGGATTGGACTTGATTTTTTATATGGTGAAGAAAACTTTGACTCACTTGAACTCATTGCCAAATCTGACAAAACACTTATAGCTGGTGTGGTTGACGGAAGAAATATCTGGAAAAATGACATTGAAAAAAGTCTCAATCTTTTGAACAAAATCGCTTTACATGTAAACAAAGATAATATCCTGATTTCTTCTTCATGCTCTTTGTTACATGTACCCTTTAGCTTACAGTATGAAGAAAAAATGGATCCTGAGATAAAAAACTGGCTCAGTTATGGCGTTGAAAAGTTAGACGAAATTGCACTTATCAGTAAAATATTTTTTCATTCAAAAGAGGCTTTACATGTAAAGGAACTCGAACGCTTAGAAGCAAACAAAAAAGCAAATATTTCAAGAAAAACATCTCCTCTTATACATGATTTAAAAGTACAAGAGAGAGTAAAAGATATAACAAAGTATGCACGTGAAGGCGAATATGAGCAAAGAATAAAATTACAAAAAGCCAAACTTCAGTATTTGCCACTGGCAACTACTACTATTGGTTCATTTCCACAAACACCTGAGATAAGACATGCCAGACGTCAATACAAAAATGGAAATATTGACAAAGTAAGCTATGAAAATGAAATGAAAAAATATATAGATGATTGTGTGGCTTTTCAAGAAGAGTGTGGACTTGAAATTCTTGTTCATGGAGAACCCGAAAGAAATGATATGGTTGAATACTTTGGAGAGCAGTTAAACGGATATGGATTTTCACAAAACGGATGGGTACAAAGTTATGGAAGCCGTTGTGTCAAACCACCTTTTATCTATGGTGACATATCTCGTCCAAAACCGATGACAGTAGATTGGATAAGCTATGCACAGAGTAAAACAGACAAAAATATGAAAGGAATGCTAACAGGTCCTGTCACCATTTTAAACTGGTCTTTTGTACGTGATGATATGGCGCGAAGTGAAGTAAGTAAGCAAATTGCTCTTGGAATTTGTGATGAAGTTGATGATTTACAAAAAGCCGGCATTAAAATCATTCAAGTTGATGAAGCAGCATTTAAAGAGGGATATCCTTTGCGAAAAGCAAAAGTACAGGCATATGAGGACTGGGCGGTAAGAGATTTTAAACTTTCAGTAAGTTCTGCAAAACAAGAGACACAGATTCATACACATATGTGTTACAGTGAGTTTAACGATATTATTGCGACCATTGAGGCTATGGATGCTGATGTTATTTCGATAGAAACAGCCAGAAGCGGAAATGAACTGTTGAAAATTTTTGCAAAAGTCGGCTATAAACAAGAAGTAGGTCCTGGTGTTTATGACATTCATTCACCAAGAATTCCGTCTGTAGAAGAGATTGTAACACAGATTCATTCACTCTTAGAGGTACTTCCAAAAGAGCAGTTATGGGTAAATCCTGACTGTGGACTTAAAACACGTAAATGGGAAGAAGTAAAACCAAGTTTGAAAAATATGGTTGAAGCTGTAAAAATTATCAGAGAAACATTAGGCTAAAACTGGAAGTCCATTATTTTTGGACTTCTCTCTTGAGTTGTGTTTCTATAGACTTGATTTTTGAAGTCAGTCTGTTTTTCGTGTTTTTGCGTATATCAAATTTCAATGAAGAGTAGACTCTGTCACAGCTGCTTACCTGCTCATACGCAAGTTCAATAATGTCTAAAGCCTCACGCATTGTATTTGTTTCTACAACTGTTCCCATTGGTGTAAGCTGATATGCTACGCCGCTTTTATCTATAGCATCTACTATCTTAGCCACCTGTTTTGATACGGAACTGCCCTCTCGACAGTTATCAGATGTCGGAAACATTGAAAATTCTAAAAGTACACTCATTTATTCATCCTTTAACTTTTAGCCTATTGTACCACTCTTAATTTTAACTTTACTTAGATATAATTTCAAAAAATATTTATAAAGGTATATCATGGGATTAGCAATAGGCTTAGTCGGACTTCCAAACGTCGGTAAATCAACAACTTTTAATGCATTAACAAAGGCACAAAACGCGGAGGCAGCCAACTACCCATTTTGTACAATAGAACCAAACAAAGCAGTTGTGCCTGTTCCGGACAAAAGACTGCATGAACTTGCAAAAATAGTCAATCCTGAGAGAATTCAATACTCCACAATTGATTTTGTTGACATCGCAGGTCTTGTAAAAGGTGCAAGCAAGGGTGAAGGTCTTGGAAACAAATTTCTTTCAAATATTCGTGAAACAGAAGTTATACTTCAAATTGTGAGATGTTTTGAAGATGAAAATATTGTACATAACGAAGGAAACATTGACCCTTTACGTGATGTTGAAATCATCGAAGGTGAGTTGATTTTGGCAGATATTGAAGTCCTTGCAAACAGAATAGAACGACTAAAGAAGCAGGCAAAAGCTGACAAATCGGCAAAAGCTGTTTTGGAAATGGCCGAAGAGCTTTTAGAGTTTTTAGGTGAAGGGAATTTGGCACGAAATTTTGAAAAAGCTGATTCAGAGGAATACAGACAACTCAACAATGAAGTACGGTTTTTAACAGATAAAGAGATTATGTACGGTGCAAATACTGATGAAGACGGCTTGCTCGAAGACAATGAATATGTTAAAGCTCTCCGTGAACATGCACAAAAGAACAACTGTGAACTCATAAAGCTTTGCGCAAAGGTCGAAGAAGAGCTCATAGGTCTTGAAGAGGATGAGGCAAAAGAGTTTTTAGATGATCTCGGTGTAGAAGAGTCAGGACTCGAACAAATCATTCACAAAGGTTTTGACAAACTTGGTCTTATGAGCTACTTCACAGCCGGTGTCAAAGAGGTTCGTTCCTGGACAATCAGGAAGAATTCCACAGCTCCAAAAGCGGCAGCTGCTATTCATAATGATTTTGAAAAAGGTTTTATCCGTGCTGAAGTTATCGCTTATGAAGATTTTATTTTCTGTGGCGGAGAGGCAAAGGCAAAAGAAGCCGGAAAAATGAGACTAGAAGGTAAAGAATATATCGTTCAAGATGGCGATATTATGCATTTTAGATTTAATGTATGATGTAAGTAATATATTAACTTTTAAGCAAATCAGCCTAGACTAAAGTCTAGGTTCCGAAAAATCTAATTAATTTTTTCGGAAGCGATGCTTTAGCTTCGCCTTTTAGGCTTTAAAGACTAAAGCCCTAGGTTAACACCTAGGTTCCGAAAAAAACTTATTATTTTGTGGCAAATTTATAGTCTAAACCAACCCAAATTTTTTGGATATCATTTGTGTATCCTGCAACTGTACCTTTTGAATAATCAGCATATTTTAAAAGACCTGTTAAATTATTAACACCAGGAATTTTATTTGTATACACTGCATCAAATTCAGAACCTAAGTCGTCAAGTCCACCCATTGTTTTATCAGCAGTAAATGTATGATAGACAGCAAGTAATTTTCCAAGACCTTTTGCAGTATAGCCCAAACGTACATTAAAGTCTTTCAGACCGCCAAGAGGACCGCTGTTTCCTACATAAAATACATCTGCCCAACCGTTAAATTTATGGTTTGTTCCCAACATAGGGTTAAAATTTGTTTTCCCGTCTGTTCCAGTACTACCACTTAAGAACTCATAATTAACACCAGCCAAGATACCGTTTACATTTGCACCGATGTCTAAGTTATAGTAAGAAGCATCAGCTTTTCCGTTACTGTTATGAATTTCCATCGTAGAATCTTTTTGCAGAGCATATTCAGCACGGTAACTTAGTTTTGCCATATCTGTTTTCACTTTTCCTGTCAAAGCTATACCATAAGTATCGTGTGCCCCGGCAATCATATAGTCATAAGCCGTCACTTTTAATTCCGGCATTACTTTGTATGCAGCATGTAAAAGAACACTGTTTGTATCAGCAGTCGGTCCGGCAACTACACCCTGAAAACCATAAACCCATGCAGCCAGAACTGAAAGGTTTTTGATAGAGTTGTTTGCAACAAAAACAGTATCATAAGAACGCTCAAACTGTCTCCAGCCGACTGTACCGATAAATCTTTGATTATCAAGATTTATCTGGCTACGCCCTGCATGT
>JALSKR010000250.1 GCA_026988735.1 Sulfurimonas sp. | reverse complement strand
GGTTTGTCCTTTTGAATTTTTTTCCTTTTTCTCTACATGTAAATCAGAAAAAGCAATCTCAATGTTGTCGATTTTTCCACGCACATAGTCATTTCCGCTTACTCTGTTGGGATGAGATGTGAAAAGTTTGGAATGTGTAAAATTTGAGAGAGGAATATGAAGTTCGGGAAGATAGTCTAAATTTTTATCAATTTCTTGTATAAGCGGTGCAATGACTTTTTGTTTAAAGTCAGCTGTATAATCTTTGAGCAAATATTTATATATTCCTGCAAAACCTGCTATAGTAAAGAAAATCAGATAAGTAAAAGTTTCAAAATCAAAATGCTTAAATATGAATAAGAAAATACTACTTAAAATAAAGGTATAAAGTAGGGCAATAGTAATAACTCTTTTTTTGAGTCTTTTTCTCTCTTCTTCTAGTGTTTGTAAAATAGGATAGAGTGTTTTGTAGTAAAAGTCCGTAAGCTCACTGATTGTTTTCATAAATTAGTTTTTATCAAAAAGTTCACTTACATTGATATTCTTTCGTTCATTTTCACTTATGACAAAAACATCTTTTGGCTTGTATCCCATAGCTGATGCCATAAAGTTTGTCGGTAGCATCTCTAGTGCATTATTGTAGTCCGTTACAGCTTGATTATATGCACGACGTGCCGCAGCAATTTGCTCTTCAACTTCATTTAAAGAGCGTTGCAGATGCATAATATTTTCATTTGCTTTTAAGTCTGGGTAATTTTCAACAGCTATCATAATAGAACCAAGTGCTTTTGTCATTTTTGTGTCAAGATCAATTTTTTGTTTTTGAGAAATGTTTGCTTTATTAGCTTCACTTCTAAGCTTTGTAATATCTTCTAGCAATGATTTTTCATGCTTCATATATTTAGAAACAGAAGCAACAAGATTTGGAATGAGGTCATAACGCTTTTTGAGTTGTGTATCAAGACTCGCAAAAATATTTTCTACTTGGTTCTTCTTTGCAACCAAAGAGTTGTACATTAAAACAAGAATAATTGCGAGGACAATGAAAATAATGAATGGTGTTGACATGAACATACCTTTTTCTATTTTACTTTCTAATTATATCTTGTGCAGCTAAATATCCGCTTGCCCAGGCAAAAGCAAAGTTATAACCTCCGCGCCTACCGACGACATCCAAACATTCTCCTATAAAGTAGAGATTTTTTTGTTTTTTGGATTCAAATGTTTTTTCATTGATTTCAAGAGTGTTTATGCCACCACCACTGACTTCTGCATGACGAAATCCATGTGTATCTGTTACTTCAAATCGCCAATTTAGCATAAGATTTGCTATTTTTTTTGAGAGTTTTGTATCTATGTTTTTACTCTCAGGTGTTACATGTAACGCTTGTAACAGCCCGTTTGCTATCTTTAGCGGTACTAATCCGACGAGTATATCCAAAAGAGTAAATTCAGGCATATTTTTCTTTACATGTAACAGATGAGCAGAGAGTTTTTGTTCGCTAAATTCAGGGAGTAGATTTATAGAAATATGTACCGCTGCATATTCTAAGAGTGCCTGAGAGGCACGCTGGGAAATATCTAAAATCGCAAAACCGGACACACCGTAGTTAGTAAAAAGAACATCGCCGTTACATGTAAGCTCTTTTTGATGATTGACAAGTAGAGTGACTTCGGCACTGAGTTTTGCTCCGCTCATTTTATGGGCTGTTTTTGAATTTAAATGAAGTTGCACCAAAGAAGGATAGGCTTCAATTATTGTGTGTCCAAAAACTTTTGCAAACTCTTCGGCATCGGCATTACCGCCAAGATGTGAAGCAGCACGCGAACCGCTTGCTACAACCACACTGTTATACTTTTGCGTGAGTTTTTTTATATCTGTTATTTTTTCTTGTGTGTGAAAAATAACACCGAGGTCTCTTGCGTATTCCTCAAAAATTCTGGCAACACTTTTTGCTTCATTGCTCAGCGGATAGGCTCTGCCGTCATCCGTTACATGTAACACTAAACCTATAGATGCAGTGAACTTTTCAAACTCTTTAAAACCGAAATTGTTCAGAGCATATTCTACAAAGGTAGGATTTTGTGAGAAATAATCGCTTACATGTAAACTTTTGTTTGTAATGTTACAGCGACCGTTTCCTGAAACGAGAATTTTTTTCGCACATTTATCATTTTGTTCAAACAGCATTACATGTAAGCCTGCTTTTGCACAAAATATAGCACATGCAAGTCCGCTTGCACCCCCACCGACAATGGCTACTGTTTTTGTCATTAGAGTGTCACAATCTTCGCACCGAAACCGCCCATATGTTGAGGTGCATCTTCAAAACCTTTTACGCGTGGGTGCTGTTTTAAAAACTCTTTGACGGCATAAGAGAGTTTGCCCGTACCTATGCCATGATAGACTATGACTTCATCCCAACCGTTTATAAGCGCATCGCTTAAAAATTTATCTAAAACTTCACAGGCTTCATCGGCTCGCAGACCGTGTAAATCGCATTTAAGTCCTGCTTTTTTCTCTACATGTAGGTTGAGGTTGGTTGTCGGTTTTTGCTTGATGATTTGGGTGTGTTTGAGATGTTTTGTTTTTACACGAACACGCATACCGTCGACTTCTATGCTTGCTTCGTTTTTGCCTTTCATGGAGACAATAGTGCCTTTTTGAGAGTGGTATTTGACTTTGTCACCGACTTTAAATTCTATATTTCTTTTGTCTTCTTTTTGTGTCTGTTTCGGCAGTTTTTTGTTTGCTTTGTTCATGGCGCGATGAATTTCTTTGACATCACCTGCTTTTGCTGCATTTTTGGCTTCATTTATGGCAACATCATAGGAGTGTTTCAGCAGTGCTTTTTGCTCTTCAAGTTCATGTAAAAGTTGCTCTTTTTGCTCTTTGAGTGCATGCTCTTTTTTATAAATTTCATCGAGTTTTGCATCGACTTTTTGATGTTTCTGCCTGAGTTCGCGTTCGAGTTGTGAACCTCTTTCAATCAAGAGTGAAAGTTTTTCTGAATTGTCACCGTAGACTTTTTTTGCTTCATTGACAATGTTGTTGGAAATTCCATACCGACTTGCCGTCTCAAACGCGTAACTTTTCCCGATGATACCCTGCATAAATTCATAGGTCGGCTTTCGCTGCTCTTCATCATAAATAGCAGCCATAAGCTCAACATCATCACGGTCAGCCATCAATGCGGCAAGGCGTTTGTGATGGGTTGTCACAACGACTTTTTGTCCGCGTTTGATTAAGTCATCAAGTATGACTTTAAAAAGGGCTGCCGCTTCATCAGAGTCGGTTCCAAGTTCTATCTCATCCACACCGATAAGTGCTGATTTGTACTCAAATATGCGAGAAAACTGCTGCATTCTCCCTGCAAAGGTAGAGATGTCATTTTTTACATTTTGCGGGTCATCTATGATGGCTTGAACGGCTTTAAAATTACCTATATGTGATTTTGTTTCATTAAGCTGCATCGGTATAATATACTTTGCCATAAAAGCAGCAGCCAAGATGGACTTCAAAAGCATAGTTTTACCACCGGCATTGACACCTGTAACCATGAGGATGTTTTTAGAAAAATCAACATTGATTGGCTTTGCATTATGCAGAGCAGGGTGGATGAAATTATGCAGCACTATTTTTGTATCTTTTTTGCTTTTGATGAGTTGCAGATTTTTGCTTTTTGCAAAGAGTACCCGTGCCTGATAGTTGTCAAACTTTGTAAACTCTTTGTCTATAAAGTTGATAAAGGGCTGAAGCTCATACAGTTTTTTTGAAAACTCTTTCGCATATTCGTAAAATATGGCTTCTCTTTCTTGCTGTATAAAACGAATTTGTTCCTTTGCTTTGAGCACGCTGTCGGGAGCCACATAAAAAAAGCCACCCGTACTTCTGCCAAGTATCGCTCCTTTGAGGACATGATTAAACCCTCCACGCACAAGCAGACACTCTTCATTGTTTATGAAGTGAATTTGGGTATCGACAAGGTAGCCTGCAAGTTTGGAACTTGACATCATTCGTTTGAGGGCACCTGAGATGTTGTTTTTATGCTCTGCTATTCTTTGAGAGAGTCTAAAAAGGTTTTCATCAAGATTTTCTTCAAATTTTCCGTCATGCGTAAAATATTTTTCTATTTCCAAAAACTGTTCGGGAAAAATGAATTTTTCCATCCACTCACCGATGAGACCTTCAATCTCACGGTTTTTAAAAGAGCGAAAATAACGCACAATTTTTACAATCTCAA
>JALSKR010000249.1 GCA_026988735.1 Sulfurimonas sp. | reverse complement strand
TTTTTTCTTCAAGCAACTCTCTGTCTTGAGCTGATTTTACAATAAAGTATCTTTGATTGCAAGCAAAAGCACCTAAATTTATATAGTAAAAACCATCTATACCAAAAGAACTGTTTTGATGGTAGTGTCCCTCTATAAAGTAATCGCAGGTATATTTTTTAGACAAACGCTTTTGTATAAACTCTTTGAAACCACTGAACTTTTTACAGTCATTTTTTTTACTCAAATGCGTATCGAGGTTTTTCAAAATTGCATGCTTGGAAAATATATCTATATATTTTAAAAAGAAAAGCACCAAAGGACTTCGTATAAGAGAAGTGTATATTTTGTAGAATGTATCACCATCAAAATCACCATGGGCAAGATAGACTTTTTTCTTTTTATACAAAACTTCAAGCGGCTGCTTTTTAATGGAAAAAACCTTTACCTGCGGAAAAATTTTTTGAAGATTAAAGTCATGGTTTCCTTCCAAATAAATTATTTCTGTCTTTGTCGCAAGCTCATTGATCAGCATAATCATCTCTGTGTTTTGTTTACATGTAAAGTCGATAGAGCCAAAGAGTGCGTCAAAAATATCTCCCATAAAGATAAGTTGTTTTGGAGGTGTTGTTTGCACATGAAGTGCTTGTAAAAAGTACAAAAGTTCAGGACGAAGATGAGAATAGTGCGCATCAGAGATGATAATCGCACCTTTTTGTATTATAATCGGATTACGGGACATAGGCTGTATCTGGTATTGCCGTTGCCTCATCAATACCCATCATCAAATTGGCATTGACAACTGCCTGTGATGATGCACCACGCATAAGATTGTCTATTGCAGAGGCGATAAAAATCATATTGCCTTTTCTCTGCACATAAATATCGCAAAAATTCGTTCCTGCAACATTTTTCATATCCACCGGAGTTTTGCTTACTCTTACATGTAAAGCATCTTGATAAAATGCTTCGAGCACTGCAACTGCATCAAAATCGCCTTCTACCTGCAAATAGATAGAACTAAGCATACCGCGGGTAACGGGAACAAGATGGGGTACAAAATTTACCTCATCAAAAGGAATGTTGAGTTTGTTCGCTATTTCTGGAGCATGACGGTGTAACAGAGGATTGTAAGCAAAAAGATTGTCGTTGACATTGACAAAGTGTGTCACTTCGCTCAGTTTTTTTCCTGCACCACTCACACCTGTTTTTGCATCTATGATTATAGGGGTGCCTGCTACACGCTTATCTATAAATGGCAAGAGTCCCAAAATAGCAGAGGTTGGAAAACATCCAGGATTTGCAACAAGTTTTGCACTTTTTATCGCCTCACGATTGAGTTCAGGAAGACCATATGCAACATGTTGCAAGTTTTGCGGATCTGTATGCGGACAGTAAAACTCTTCGTAAATATCCTGAGGCAGTCTATAATCAGCCGAAAGGTCCACAACCTTTACCCCTTTTTCTATCAAAGGTTTGACATATGCCATCGCTGTTTTATGTGGCAGTGCCAAAAAAACAAGTTTACATGTAAGCGCCATTTCATCAATATCTGCTTTTTTTACTTCCTCTTCACAAACACCGTTTAAAGAAGGATGGAGTTCATTGATGGTTGTTCCGCCCTCAGAATTTGCGATGTATGCCAAATGAAAAAAAGGATGTTTTATCAGAATTTTTACAAGTTCTAAACCTGTGTATCCTGTTGCACCAACCACGCCCACATTAATTTTATTTTGCATTACTACTTACACTCAAAAACAATGTCTTGGTATTTGACTTCATCTATCTCAAACTCTTTTTCGCCACCCGGAAGACGCACTTTTACCTCATCCCCCTCTTCTTTGCCAAGAAGCTGTTTTGCCAAAGGAGAGTTAAAAGAGATCAGCCCAATATCAGGATTACTCTCACATCCGCCCACTATCGTGTATGTTACCTCTTCATCTGTATCCATATTTGTCATAACAACTGTTGAGCCAAAACTTACCTTGGAGTGTTGTAACTCTCTTGGATCAACAATCTGTGCATTTCCCAAAATCTCCTGCAGTTCTGCAAGGCGATTGTCTATATTTTTTTGCTGCTCTTTTGCCGCATGGTATTCGGCATTTTCTTTTAAGTCTCCATGTTCAAGCGCTTCTTCAATCGCTTTTACCACACCAGGTCGTTTTACCTCTTTTAAATCTTTTACTTCAGCCTGTAATTTTTCATAGCCAAAAAGTGTCATTGGTTCTACATTGTTTTGCATAATCTATTCTCTGTATTAAATTTTTTTAGTTGTATGATTATAGCAAAACTTTACACTTTATTAAATTTATTTTTTTCTATTTCACTCAATGCTTTAAGAGACATCTCTTTAACATCTTGTGCCACTTCATTCACTTCCGCGGCAGTTTGTGCGTTAAGGTTTGTCATAGAATTCACTTCATCCACCGCCTTGTTAATAGAATTTGCACTCTCACTCTGTTCAGAGATATTTGCTTCAACATCGGTGATAGACTGTGTCAATATACTCACCGTTGTATTAATTTCAGCCAATGATTTTTGTGTTCCTTCTGCAAGTTTTCTCACTTCATCGGCGACAACGGCAAACCCGCGACCATGTTCACCAGCACGCGCTGCTTCTATGGCTGCATTGAGTGCCAAGAGATTTGTCTGATCTGCTATATCACTGATAACCTGCATAACATTTTTAATATCCTGTGATTGACTTACCACTTCATTTGCTTTTTGTGATGTCTCTTCTATGGTTTGTGCTATTGTATTGACCGCCTGCGTTGTCACACTCAACTCTTTTGCCTGTGAAGTAGTCGACTCATTTAACTCTTTCATCTTTGATTCCAGTACATCTGCTCTCTCAAGCAGTGCATTTGCAGTATTGTAAGAATCATTCAAAAGTTTCGTTATAGCATCGCCTAAGTTATTTACTCTATCTACAACCGCTTTTGTCTCTCCACCAATTTTATCATCAAGAACAATCTTATCAAGGTAATTATAATTTGCATACTTTTCAAGACCTTCAAGCATATTATCCATAACTTTTTCTTGTGTATCAAGCATTTTATTGATTGTATTTGCCAAAGTTTGGATTTGAGAGTTAGTCGCTTCTGAATTCACTCTACATTTAAAAGAACCCTGCTGTACTTTATTGAGTGTCAAAATGGATTCACCCACACATAACATATCATTTTCTATACCCTCATTTATCGTATCTGTCTGCTCATTTACCATTTTTGCCACACGAGCAAGCTCATCATCACCTTGAAGATCTATTTTTTCAATAACATTATGTTTTCTATTTAAAAATTCTAAAAACTGCTCCATCCCACTGCTTATTTTTGCAACAGAATTTGTAATATTTTTACTGATAAGCCAGGAAAGAACAGCAGTAAAAAGCACAATAAAAAGCATCACAAACAGATACATGTACAGAGCTTCTCTTTCATTGTCATATTTTTCATGTGCCAATTGACTGAGATTTTGGCTCAAATGGTCATCCACTTTTTTGAGCAGGTTGATTTTTTGCGTAATCGTATCAAACCAGTAAGAAGCATCCACACCAAATCCGCCTATAGTATTGGCTTCAAGAGCAATTTTTCGCATTCGATCAACCTCTTGTACCGCTTTTGTATTCATCTGTTGTGTGTAGTACGAAACAAGATATGCCGGTGCAACAGATTGAAAAACCCGTAAAAAGCTCTCCTGTTCTGTCAAGAGTTTTACAAATTTGTCTTTCATTCCCGGCAAAAATTTATTTCTTGCAAAAGCATTTGAGAGCACTGCCCTCTCTATTCCCGCCCGCTCTTTTGCCATTAAAAAACTGTAATAGGCAATAAGCTTTCTTCCGCTTTTTATATCTCTAGCCAGATGTGTCATGTAGGCAATAGTGTCAAGAAGAGAAGCATTTGTAGCAGTATAGTATCCAATTGCACTTTTTGCATCAATGTTTAATGCTGTTACGCGTTTTCTTATCCCCTGTAATTTTTTAATCTTTTTAAGGAACAGATTTACTCTATTTTGTAATTTTTTTGAATAATTTTTAAAATGAAAACTGTTAATATCCTGCTTGAGTATTGCCAGTTTTTTATCACTCAACACTCTTTGTGCCGGAAGTTTGGCAACAAATTTTTTGCCTTGAGAACCTATATACCCTGCTGTAGCCCCTCGCTCTTTTTGTGTTTCATGTACAAAATTTGCAATATCTATGGCAAGGGTAAAAAGTTCATTACTTCTTTTATCACTCGAGTGCAGTCCTGTTTCTATCTTCTCCTGCACCTTTTTGAGTCTGTTTATCTTCTTTGTAATCGTATCAAACCAGTAGGTTGCATCTATGCCAAACCCACCTATCTCCTTGGCGTTGAGTAAAATATTTTCCATTCTTTTTACTTCATCAACAACCTTGCCCTGCAGTATTTGCCTTTCATAGGCAATATCCTCTTGCGAAGCAAGTGTTTCAAAACTGCCCAAAAATGACTTTTGTTCTGATATCAATCCCGCAAGTTTTGTTTTGGCCCCTTTTATAAACTTGTCATTTGCAAATGTAGCACTTCCCACGGCACGCTCTATGCCTGCTCTCTCTTTTGACTGTAAAAAATTATAATATGCCAACGTCTGCGCACTTAACTGCGCATCTGCCGCCTGCAAAGAAGCCTTTGCTATAAAATTTAAAAATTTTGTATTCATTTGCGTATAGTAGGAAATGGCATCTTTGGCTGCTATATTTTGTGCGGAAATCTGCGAACGTATATTTTGTATTTTAGAAAGGTCTGCCAACGCTTTTTCAAGATACTCTTTTACCTCTTGGTCGAGCAGGGCTTCAACATTACCGTCTTTCAAGTATGCCTGCAACTCTTTTATCTGTTTATCTGTATCTCTTCTTTGCAATGGCAGCTTTTGTGCAAATTTCTTTCCTTTTGAGCCTAAAAATCCGGCAGTAACTCCACGCTCTTTTTGTGTTTCATGCACTACTTTTGAAATTTTTTGGTCCAAATCAACAATAACACTGTATGTTTCATACTTTTGACTGTTTTGTAAGTGATCGGATATGGCACTTATTGCTATTATTATTATAACCGTCAGTGGTACTGCCACATTAAGCAGCATCTTGTTTCTAACTGAAATCCTTGTTAAAAAATCAACCATTGTGGCACTCCTTTGCTCTCATCTCTTTGTAAAGTTTTTCATATTTCTCTTTTTCCATATCTGAAACTGTTCTTCTGCATGAGATAAAACCAGGTTCGCCGTCACAGGAGGTAAAAGGATAGACTGTAGCAAAGACCCAGTAGTAGTCACCGTTTTTTGCCCTGTTTTTTACAAATCCCCGCCATCTTTTGCCGCTTTTTATCGTTTGCCACAAATCTGCAAATGCCGCTTTGGGCATATCAGGATGCCGGACAATGTTGTGCGGTTTTCCTATGAGTTCTTCTACAGTGTATCCGGCATAATGACAAAATTCGTCATTGGCAAAGCGGATAATCCCTTTTGTATCTGTTTCTGAAACCAAAAAGGCTTTGGTATCCAAATGTATTTCAGCCATTCAAAATCCTTAATTATATTTTAAAAGTTATATATAATACTTTTTAAAAACTTTAATTTTAGTTAAAAGCACCAGAAACTTTCAACTTCCACTATATCACTCTTTTTACACTTTCTTTTCACTCTTAGCTTACACTACCAAAATCTTTCATAGGAGGAAAATATGAAAACAACTTTAAAAATAAAGCTTTTTGGGTTAGCTGCACTTGTTGCAACTTCACAAACACAAGCCGCTGACTGGCTTAAACTACAAGGGTACCAGCCTGAGTTTTTTGCACCAAAGGGTGTCATTGTACCTTACCGCAGTCATAAACCGAAAGTCTGGGGATTTATTCAGGCGAATTACAAAAAAGACGAGGGAAAAGTTTTTATTGCCCCTGATGGTAAGAATAAAACACCTTTTTCTCTTTTAAATCCAGATTTAGATTCACAATCCGGAATGAGCCTTTTTCGCGCACGTTTGGCGATGAGAGGGATGGCTGACAATGATAATCTTGTCAACTACTTTTTTATGACAGAATTTGGAAACAACGGTATCAACAATTTAGCAGGACATAGAAACGTCGGCACATACTTTACAGATGCTTCTGTGACACTCAAGCACATAAAAGGGGCGAAAGTCAGAGCCGGTATGTTTAAATATCCAGGCAGTGAAGAGGGCTTGCAGGCTGTTTTTGTATCTCCTTACATCGAGTTTACTTCTATGACATTCCAACAGCTTTTAGAACGACAGGTAACAAAAGTAGGAGCGGCACAAACCGGTGCAGCAGCAGGTGGTGCACAGACTGTTCACTACACAAGTACGGAAATCAACAGACCTATCGGTGCTTTTAGAGATACAGGTGTGCAGATTTTTGACACCTTGCCACTTGTCGGCTCATGGAATATCTCTTACGCTTACATGTACGGGAATGGAAACGGTGTCAGTATGAGTAGTTCCAATGATCAGGCAACCCATTACGGCTATCTTGCATTTGAGAAAATTTTTGCAAATCCGGGCAAGGGGTACTATACCAATTCACTCAAAATGTTTATCTGGGGACAAAGCGGAAAAAGAAAACTTTTGTCAAACAACGGTACAACAACAACACAAGTTGATGCAGATAGAAAACGATACGGTTTAGGATTTACCTACCATAAAGACGGCATAAGAGTAGAAGGTGAATATATGAGAGCCTCAGGGATGATTTATACCGGTGCAAAAGATACGGATACTGATCCAGCAACTGAAGACTGGCAGTTTCAATTCGCTGTAGGCAATGAAAACAAAGCTGACGGCGGATATGTAAACCTTCAATATGAAATTGTAAAGAGAAAATTTGAAGTATTTGGAAGATATGACTACTTAAACCGTCTTACAAATGACACCAAAGGCGAACGTGATTTTAAAACATTGACACTCGGCGCCTCATACAGATTTAAAGGAGCTACACGTATTGACTTTAACTATATGATACGGGATGCCAAAGCTCCGGGTAATGCAAACGCACAAAAAGTTTTAGACAACATGGGGAACCGTATTGCTATTCAACTAACAGCAGCTTTTTAAAGGATTGAAAATGAAATTATTCAAAAAACTCTCAACAGTAGCATTGCTTATGCTACTCGGAACAAATATATATGCGCAAAACAGTGATGCAGATGAAGAAAATGATGTCGTAAAAATAGTCTATCAGTGTGACTTTCCTGATATTCAGCGTATTCATCTTATGCTAAATACTATCAACAATGCAGCCAGCTATTTTGACAAAAATCTTATACCCTATGAGATAAATGTTGTTGCTCTTGGTCCATGTCTACAGTATATGATGAAAGACTTTAAAGGAACAGGATTTGTAAAAATGCCTTACTGTGAGCACGGGGGCCCGACAGGAGCAGGAACTGTTTCCCGTTTTAAATCTTTGAAACAGCTTGGCGGTGACAACATCAACTTTTTTGCCTGTGGCAATACTATGAAGAAAAAGCATGTCAAAGATGAACAACTGCAGGATTATGTCAAAAAAACACCTGCGGGCATCATCAAAATTGTCAATTTACAAAGACAGGGATGTGCGTACGTTAAAATTAAGTAATTTAGAGCCAATATTTATGTATTATTATAAAAAATAATACATAATCTTAATGTAAAATGGTTAAAGTAAAAAGAAAATGAAACTCTATCAGAAATATCTTGCTGTAATACTGTTCATGCTGGTAATCTTTATAGGCTACTTCTATGCACAAAACAAGCAGGAATTTACAGATAGAGTGCATACCGTTTTGCTCAATATTTTAAACAAACAGATCGACAATGAAAAGGCACGGGCTTTTAACTTTGCCTTTGCCCTCTCTCAAAACGAAACACTCCAGCGCGCCCTCAAAAACAATGATGCAAAAAAAGCCTATGAAATTTTGCAAACATATATGAAGGCACTCGAAACTTTCAGCGGTTCAAAAATTCGTATTCAGATTTTAACAAAAGATATAACTATATTTGCACGCAGCTGGGACAACAGTGATGCCGGTGTCAATGTCAGGGCTTACCGTCCTGATTTGGTTGAGATGAAAAAAACACTGAGTCCGCATCTCTCTTATGAAGCCACACGAAGACTGGTACTTATCGCGTCTATTCCTATTGTAGAAAACAAAAAGTGCATCGGGTTTATTGAGGTTATCCAACGCTTTGATTCACTTGAAAAATATTTTGCCCAATACGATATAGATATGAT